>DATACV010000020.1:0-7788 GCA_036258875.1 Rubrobacteraceae bacterium | reverse complement strand
CCCCCCCCGCGGCCGCCGAAGCCTTCCAGGTGCACGCGGTCAGCCTCCCTTCCCGTTTTTGCCGCCGAGCTCGTGAGAGAGCCACTCGTTGAACTTGCGCCTGGTCTCGGCGATCGTGCGCCGCTGCTCCTCCAGCGACGGCAGCTGGCCGTGGTCGAACGCCGGGAGCTCGCCGCGGGAGCCCCGGATCTCTTCGCGCCTGGCCTCGGTTGCCCCGGCGTCCACCTGACCGTCGTCGCCGATTACGACGCCGTACTCGTCCTCGGCTGCCTCGCGGCTTACGAGGTTCCAGCGCACGTCCTTGGCAACGGCATCCGGGTCGCGCTCCAGCGGGTCACCGACCCCGCCTGCGCCGGCGGTCTCGAAGACGAGGCGGTCCCCCTCGAAGACCGGCACGTCGCGCACCTTGGAGGGAAGCTCGACCTGCTCGCCGTTCTCGCGGATCAGGGTCTTCCTGGAGGACGCGCCGGGCTTGCCGCCGTCCACGCCGTAGGGGTATGTGTGGTGGCGGTCGTCCTGGTAGGTGATCCGCCCGTCCGAGAGGAAGCGGTAGACCTTCTTTATGCCGCAGCCGCCGCGGAAGGTCCCGGCGCCGCAGGAGTCGCGGCGGGCTAGGTACTCCTCGACGATCATCGGGTAGTAGGTCTCCATGTATTCCGCTGGGACGGCGAGGAACTCGGGCCACCACGAGTGCCCGTCGAGGCCGTCCTTGCCCGGGATGGCGGGGATGCCGCCGTAGAGGATCTCCATTGTCTGGAACGGCTCGCCGCCCCTCTTCACACCGGAGTAGACGAAGTTGGGGCTCGTCCCGTACGAACCGGAGACGTTGAAGCCGATGGCCTTGGCGTAGACGGCGCCGAGCACGTCGAAGAGGCGCGCCATGACCACGAGACGGTTGGAGAGGGGCGCCGGCTCCCTCGGCCTGAGGACCGTGCCGTCGGGGATGTTCACCTTTATGACGTCGGCGTAACCGTCGTTGAAGAGGATGGTCGGGTCGACTGCCGAGATGAGGAAGACCCCCGCGAACATCTGGAACATCTCTTTGTTGAGGAGGAAGTTCACCGGCCCTGGGACCTGAGCGTCGGTCCCGTCCCAGTCGAGGTGGAGCACGTCCCCCTCGCGCCACATCGCAAGCCTGAGCTTTATGGGCCCGTTGCCGAGGCCGTCGTCGTCGGTGTAGTCCTCGAACTCGAAGCGCTCGCCCTCGGGGATGAGCTGGTTCATCAAGGCGATGATGCTGTTGCGCGTCCTGTCGAGTAGCGCGTCGCAAGCCTCGAGGTAGGTGCCCTTGCCGAAGCGGTCGCAGATGTCTTTGACCCGCTGCGCGCCGGCCGCCGTGCCGGCGGCTATCGCCATGACGTCGGCCCGCGTCTCGCGCGGGGTGCGCGAGTTGTGGCAGAAGAAGCGCAGGACCTCCTCGTTGAGCTTCCCGCCGTCGTAGAGCTTGACGGGCGGCAGGCGGACGCCCTCCTCGTAGATGGAGCGGGCGTCGATGGGGATCGAGCCCGCCGTGCTCCCGCCAACGTCCATGAGGTTGCCCCACTGCAGGGCGTAGCCGATGTGGTCGGGGCCTTCACCATCATCGTAGAAGATCGGGCGCACGAGCAGGATGTCCGGGAGGTGGCTCGTCGAGCCCTCCATCGTGTAGGGGTCGTTGAGGGCGATGACGTCGCCGTCTTTGAGGTCCTCCACCTTGTAGGGCGAGTGTTCGAGGACGGTATCGACCGGGCTCCCGAACTGCCCGACGACCATCCGGCCCTTCCGGTCAGCGATAAGGGGGAACTCGTCGGCCTGCTCGCGGATGATGGGGCTCACGGCGGTCGTTACCAGCACCCGGTCCATCTCGTAGCGGATGTTCTTGAGCGCGTTCTCGATGATGTCGAGGGTCACGTTGTCTATGTCGTGCTCTCTGACGAAGTCAGGCAGGGACTGTTCGTGCAGCACCATCTCTTAGGCCTCCTCGATCAAGATGTTCCCGAAGCGGTCCACCGCGCCGCTGTACCCGGGCTCGATGACCGTCGTGGTGTCGTCCTGCACCACGATCGCCGGTCCGGTTACGACGTTGCCCGGAGCCAGTTTGCCGCGCTCGTAGATCGGGGTCTCCACCCACTCGCCGTTGAAGAAGACCCTGTCGTCGTGCGCGACGGCGCTCGAGGCGTCCTCCCCGGCGCCATCTTCGCTCTCGATGAGGCTCACGCCGCGGATCGTGCCGCGCCCGACCACGCGCACCGTGGCGATCTCCAGCGGCGAGTCTGGTAGCTCGAAGTTGTAGCGCTGGCGGTGCGCCTCCTCGAACCTCTCGCGCAAGAACGCGGCGTCGCCGTCCCCGAGCTCGTCGAGCTCGAAGCGGCAGGGGATCTGGATGTTCTGCAGGTAGTAGCGGCAGTCGGCGTAGAGGTCGAACCGCTTCTTGTCCTCCTCCACGCCCTCACCCTCGAGCCACTCGTCGGCCTGCGCGATGAGACCCTCCACGGTCTCTCTGAGCTCCGAGGCCGGCGTCTCCTCGGCGACGCGGAGGTACGTTTCGGGGAACTCGTTCTGGATGTCCGAGGAGAGGAACCCGAAGGCGCTCATCACGCCGGGCGTCGGCGGCACCACGACCGACCGCGACCGGATGAGCCTGCCTAAAGAGTTTGCGTGCATCGGGCCGGCCCCGCCGAAGGCTACGAGGCCGAAGTTCCTGGGATCGTGGCCGCGCTCGACGCTAACTACCCGAAGCGCGGCGTGCATGTTCTCGTTGACGATGTCCAGGATCGCCTCCGCCGCCTCCTCCACGCTCATCCCGAGCGGCTCGGCGACCGTCCCCACGGCCCGTCTCGCCGCCTCTTCGTCCATCTCGAGTGTGCCGCCCAAAGCCACGCCCGGCGGGATGCGGTGCAGGACGACGTTCGCGTCTGTGACGGTCGGGGCCTCGCCGCCGCGACCGTAGGATGCAGGGCCGGGATCCGCGCCCGCGCTCGCCGGGCCGACCTGGAGGGCGCCGCTCTTGGAGAGAAAGGCTATGGAGCCGCCGCCCGCGCCTACGCTGTGCACGTCGACCGCCGGGGCCTTGAACTGGAAGTAGCCGAGCTGGATCTCGCGCCGCACAGGCGTCTCCGCGCCGAGGCACAGCGAGACGTCCGTGCTCGTCCCACCCATGTCGAACGTCAAGACGTCCGGCAGCCCTATCTCGCGGGCGAGGTACGCCGACCCTATAACCCCACCGGAGGGCCCGGAGAGCGCGATCTGGATGGGCCGCTCGGCGACCGCCTGCGTGCTCATCGCGCCCCCGTCAGAGCGGACGATGCTGAGGGCGCCGCCGAAGCGCTTCTCGCCTATCGAGGACTCGAAGTTCCTCATGTAGAGCATGGTCCGCGGTCTCACCGCCGTGTTCACCACGGTCGTGAGCGTCCGCTCGTACTCGCCGTACTCCTGGCCGATGTCCGCCGAGATGGAGACCGGCAGCTCCGGGTACATCTCGCGGGCGATCTCCCGCACCCGCCGCTCGTGCGCCGGGTTGATGTAGGAGTTGAGGAAGCCGACGGCGAGCGACTCCACCCCGCGCTCGACGAGCGTCCCTATCGCCTGGCGAACCTCGTCTTCGTCTAGCTCCCGGATCACCCCGCCGTCCGAGCCTACGCGCTCGGAGATGCCTACCGTGTCGGTCGGGTCGGCGGGCGGGTCCGGCTTCACCAGGGCCATCCAGCCGTACAGCGGTCCCGGCGTCCAGGCGCGCGCCAGATGCAGCATCTGCTCGTGTCCCTTCGTCGTGAGCAGACCGACCCGGGAGCCGGTGTTCGTGAGGATCATGTTCGTCACCACCGTGGTGCCATGGAAGAGCAGGTGCAGGTCCGTGAAGGAGATCCCCACCTTCTCGCAGACCGCCTCTATCCCCTCGACGACCCCCCGCGACGGGTCGTCCGGCGTCGATAGGACCTTCCCCTCGGTAAGCTCGCCGGTCTCCTCGTCGAAGACCAGCACGTCCGTGAACGTCCCCCCGACGTCCACCGCCACGTTGTGTGCCATGTTCCTCCCTTCGGTCGGAAGCTGTCAGCTGTCAGCACTCAGCGGTCAGCTTCTCTGTCTCCTATCGAACCGTTCACCCGTCGGGCCTCTGCCGTCGCGGAACCTGTCTCGGTCGCGCTCCAAGCGGCGCCGCGACATGTTCCTGGCTGATGGCTGAAAGCTGATAGCTGACGGCTCAAACAAAGTTGCCCGCCTTGTAGACCTGCCCCGGCAGGTCCTTGCCGAGCTGGCCGGCCATCCACTCGGCTACCTCTATGAGCGCGTCGAGGTCGATGCCCGTCTCGTGGCCCATGCCGTGCAGCAGGTAGACGAGGTCCTCGGTGGGGATGTTCCCCGTCGCCCGCGGCGCGAAGGGGCATCCTCCGGTCCCGCCGACGGAGGCGTCGAGGACCGTGGCCCCGGATTCCACGGCCGCCACCGCGTTCGCCATCCCCGTGTTACGGGTGTCGTGGAAGTGGCAGCCGACGGTCACGCCGTGCTCGAGCACGCCCTCGACCAGCTCGCGCACCCCCTTGGGCACCCCGACGCCGATGGTGTCGGCGAGTACGATCTCGTCGGGGTTCTCCGCCGCGACCTTCTCGGCGATGGCGAGGACGTGAGCCGGCTCCACCGGTCCCTCGAACGGGTCGCCGAAGGCGGCGCTGAGGGTTATGGAGACGCGCACCCCGTCGAGGCGCGCCCGCTCGACGAGGCGCCCGGCGAGTCGCGTGGCGTCCTCGACTGTGGTGTTCTGGTTGCGCTTCGCGAAGGTCTCGGTCACGGGAAAGGCGTAGCGCACCTCGTCCACGCCGGCCTCGACCGCCCGCTCGTAGCCCTTCTCGTTGAGGACGAGGCCGGCGTACGAGGTGCCGGGGCGGCGGTCTATGGACGCCATCACCTCCTCCGCGCCGGCCATCTGGGGGACCAGTTTGGGGTTGACGAAGCTCGCCGCCTCCACCCGCGGGAGGCCTGCCGCCGCGAGTCTGTCGCAGAGCTCGGCGCGGACCTCGGGGGCGAGGATCCTGTCTTCGTTCTGGAGCCCGTCGCGCGGGCCGACGTCCACCACCTCGACGCGCATCAGACGATCCCTCGCTCACGCAGCCCGTCCAGCTCGCCCTCGCTCAGCCCCAGCGCTCCTCTGAGGACCTCTTCGTTGTGTTGGCCCAGCTTCGGGCCGGTCCAGCGGATCTTGCCGGGGGTCTCGGAGAGGCGCGGGACGACGTTCTGCATCGGGAACGGCCCGATCTCCGGATCCTCGACCTGGACCACGTTCTCGCGGGCAGCGTAGTGCTCGTCCGAGAGCATGTCCTCCGCGGTGAACAGCTTCCCGGCCGGGACGCTCGCCTCCCTCATGACCTCAAGCACCTCTTCCGCTGTCCGTTCTCTCGTCCAGCCGGAGATCAACCCGTCCAGCTCTTGCTGGTTCTCGCCGCGGGCGTTGTGGGTTGCGTACCGCTCGCTCTCGGCCCACTCCGGGTGCCCGATGGCCTTCGCGAATCGGGCGAAGACGGTGTCTGCGTTGGCCCCGATCACGACGTAGTCCCCGTCGCTCGTGGGGTATGTGTTGGACGGCGCCACGAAGGGGAGTATCGCCCCGGTGCGACCCCGGACGTGGCCAGTGAGTGCGTACTCGGGGATGGTGCTCTCCATGAGCGCGAGGACCGCCTCGTAGATCGCCACGTCCACCACCTGGCCCCTGCCGCCGCGCGCCTCGCGGTTGTAGAGGGCGGTCACCGCGCCCAGGGCCCCGAAGGTCGCGGCTAGCGAGTCGCCCAGAGAGATCCCGACCCGCGGCGGCGGGCGGTCCGGAAACCCGGTGACGTGCCGGATCCCGCCCATGGCCTCGCCGATGGACCCGAACCCCGCCTGGTCCCTGTATGGTCCCGTCTGCCCGTACCCCGAGACGCGCACCATGACAAGACCGGGGTTGCTCCCACTCAGCTGCTCGTAGCCGAGGCCCCAGCGCTCCATGGTGCCGGGCCGGAAGTTCTCGACGAGCACGTCGGCCGTCTCGATCAGCCTCCTGGCGAGCTCCTGTCCCTCCTCCTCCCGCAGGTTGAGCGTCACCGACTTCTTGTTGCGGGCGATGATGGGCCACCAGAGGGTGCGCCCCTCTTTGCGGTGGCGTCCCCACTCGCGCATCGGGTCGCCCTTGCCGGGCGGCTCGACCTTTATTACCTCCGCCCCGAAGTCCCCGAGTAGCTGGCCGCAGAAGGGCCCGGCAAGGAGGCTCCCCATCTCGACGACCCGGACTCCTTGCAGGGGGAGCCGGTTCGGGCTCTCGCTCATCTCATCTCCTCTCTTAGGGCCCCTATCACGAAGTCCCGGCCCTCGTAGACGTGCTCGCGCATGACGATCTCGGCCCGCTCGCCGTCGCCCGCTTCGAGGGCGTTGAGGATCTGGCGGTGGTAGTGGTTGGAGATGTCCCGCTCGCGTTGGCCGTACCAGAAGAACGCCTTGAACACCAGCGGGATCTCGACGGTGCGCCGCACCAGCCGCAGCAGCCGCCGATTCCGGCTCGCCTCGATGATGATCCCGTGGAACTCGTTGTTGAGCGCGACGAGGCGCCGGATCTCCTCCCCGTGATCCTGAGCCCGCCCGCGCGCCAGCCCCTCCATCTCTCCCGCCAGCTCGGCGAGCCGGACCAGCTCCTCGGCCGCTATCCGCGACGCGGCCCGCCTGGCGGCGTGCCCTTCCAGCACGGCCCGCAGGTCGTAGATGTCCCAGACGTCATCGACGGTAAACGCACACACCACAGCGCCCTTGTTGGGCGCGATCTCGACGAGCCCCTCGGCCTCGAGCATGGTCAGAGCCTGCCGTATGGGGGTCCGGCTCACCCCGAGCCGCTCCGCGAGCTGGCCCTCGACCAACCGCTCGTCGGGGCCGTACTCGCCCTCCAGGATCGATCGCCGCAGCCGCTCGAAGACCCGATTGGGCCCGTCTCTCCCTTCCCAACTGCCAAGCGCAGCAGCTACCTCGCTACTCCCTTCCCTATACCCTCGGAGGGCGATTGTATACAATCTTACCGGGATGTGATGTTAGCAGCAAACCGCCCCGGGTGGCGGTCCGGTCTCAGGGCTCTTCGATCTCCGCGAGCACGGCCCCGCCGGGGACGAGGTCCCCCTCTCCGTAGGGGAGCGAGGCAACCCTGCCGTGGTGCGGGGCGGCGACGGGCTGCTCCATCTTCATCGCCTCCAGGACGAGCAGGAGCTGCCCCTCTTCGACCTCGTCGCCCTCTCCGACGAGCACCTTTACCACCGTCCCCGGCATCGGGGCCGTCAGGCTGGCGCCGGCCCCTTCCCCGCCGCCCGGACCCGCACCGTCCACGTCGGGAGGCGGCGGTTTCGCGAGCCTGTGGGTTACGCCGCCCAGGGTGACGAGCGTGTCCGGGCCGTCGAAGGCGAGACCGGCCGAGACTGCCTCGCCGTCCACGGCGGCGTGCAGACGGCCGTCTCTCTCGGAGAGGATCTCGACAACCGTCTCTCGGCCGCCGTCGAGCCGAAGGGTCAACCCGCCGTCCGATCGCCCGGCTTCGACCACGTGCTGCCTCCCCCCCGCCGTGTAGCGGAGCCGCGCCGCCCCGAGGTTGCGCCAGGGACCCGTCGCAAAAGGCTCGGCATGGGCCTGGCGCGAGAGCTCGGCCGCCGCCGCGAGCAGCACCGCCTCGCGCGGTACGGGGGGGTCTGCGGGTGCACCCGTCAGGTCGTGCTCTTCGAGAAAGCGAACAGTGGTCTCCCCGGCGGCGAAGGCCGGGTGGCCTGCGATGCGCCGCAGCAGCGGGAGGTTGGTCGGGACGCCCAGGAC
>DATACV010000019.1:0-9720 GCA_036258875.1 Rubrobacteraceae bacterium | reverse complement strand
GCGTGCTGGGCGGGACGTCGACCGGGGAGCAAGATGTCTGGGACGCTAACGTCTACGACGACCGCAACACGCGGCGGGCTCTGGAGGGCAGCGGCCTCGAGCGCCCCGCTATCGACGGCGCGCTCCTCGAGAGGTACGCGCGGCACTTCGCCGAGCAGGGTTGGGTCCGGACCCCCCCGGCGCTCTCCGGCAGGCGCCGAAGCCCGGCATGAGCGAAGGTCTCTTGCGAGACAGAGTCGCGGTGGTGACCGGTGCCTCGAGCGGCATCGGCGCGGCTGTGGCCCGTGCCCTCACCCGCGAGGGCGCCCGCGTAGCGCTCGCCGCGCGCCGGCACGACGCCCTCCTCGAGGTGCAGGCCGGGCTGGAAGACGACGCGAGAAGCCTCGTCTTCCCCACCGACGTCACCGACCGCGAGCAGGTGGGGTCCCTGGTCGCCCGCGCCGAAGAGGTGCTCGGGCCCGTGCAGGTCCTCGTCAACTGCGCGGGCGTCATGTACTATTCGCTCATGAAGAACCTGCGCGAGGAGGAGTGGGAGCGGACCGTGGAGGTCAACTGCAAGGGGGCCCTCAACTGCGTGGGGGCGGTGCTTCCGGGGATGCTCGAGCGGGGACGCGGGCACATCGTAACCGTCTCCTCGGACGCCGGACGCAAGGTCTTCCCTGGCCTCGCCGTCTACTCCGCGAGCAAGTTCTTCGTCGAGGCGCTCTCGCAGGGCCTGCGGCTGGAGACGGCGGGCACAGGGCTCAAGGTGACCACCGTCCAGCCTGGCAACGTCGCCACGGACCTCCTCTCGTTAAGCGGCGACGATGAGGCCCTGGATCTCTACGGGCAACCCAGCGGCGCTCGTGTCCTGGACGCCGAGAACGTGGCGGCGGCGGTGGTCTACGCGCTCTCCCAACCCGAGCATGTAGCAATCAATGAGGTCCTCGTGGAGCCCCGCGACGAGCCCGTTTAGCCGCCTGCGGTAACATTACCCCGTCGGAGAGGACCAACCGCGGGGTGTGTTATGCAGCAGGGTGACAACCGGGTGCTCGGGCGGGACGTGCGGGGCCCGATCGGAGCGGAGCAACTCGATGCGGTGCCGTGGAACCACGCGGACGCGGACGCGACGGTCGAGTTCACGACGAACGAGCTGACCGCGACGTGCCCCCTCACCGGGCAGCCGGACTTCTACGATCTCACGCTGCGCTATCGTCCCAAAGAATCCCTGATCGAGTCCAAATCCTTGAAGCTCTACCTGTGGGGCTTCCGCGACAGGGGTATCTTCGCAGAAGCCCTCGCCGCGACGTTGCTCGATGACCTGGTCGCGGCGTGCGACCCGGCCGAGATGACTGTAGACCTGACGCAGCAGGTCCGGGGAGGGCTCCGGATCCGGACCGTCGTCCGTCATCCACCGAGGGCCGCCGGCGGGTAGCCTCACTCGCCTGTTTCACCCGTTGGGGGATGTGCCGGGCCTCCGAGGGCGCGATAATGCGCCAAGACAGCCGTGGTTGTGCCGGAAAACAAAGCCGTGAGCGCGAGCTTCCCGCCGGGCGGGGGCCGGGCGTGGAAGAACATCTCCGTCGTGCGCTACAGCCAGGTCATCGACGAGGTCGCCGTGCCCGCCTTCTCCAGCCACTCCGTCCTGGTGAACGTCGGGCGACCTTTCGCGCTCGAGGAGAAGCTCTACGGACGCGTCTACCGTACCCCCGGCATGAGGGACGACGTGGCGGTGGTCCCCGCGGGCGTGCCGTTCGAGGCCCGGAGACGGGCGCGCGAGCCGCAAGAGATAGAGACCTTCCTCATGCAGATCGAGCCCGCGTTCTTGCGGGGGATCGCGGAGGGCGCCGAGGTGGACCCGGACGGAATCGAGCTGGTCGGCAGCGTCGGCGGGCGCGCCCCGGCCGTCGAGCAGATCGGCACCTCGCTCCTCTCGGAGCTGGAGAACGAGGGCCTCCTTGGCGACATCTACGCCGACACCCTAGCGACCTCGCTGGCGGTGCAGCTCCTTCGGAACCACTCCTCGATCGGGGAGAAGGCCGCGCGCAGGACCGAGCGCGAACCCGCCGGCGGCCTCCCGAAGCGCACGCTGGGACGCATCACCGACTACGTGGGCGACAACCTCGCCCGCGACCTGTCCCTCGCGGAGATAGCCGGCGTCGCGCACATGAGCCCCTTCCACTTCTCCCGGATGTTCAAGCTCTCGACCGGCCTGAGCCCGCACCAGTACGTCATCCGGCGCCGCGTCGAGAGGGCTAGAGAATTCCTGACCCTCACCGACCTTCCCCTGCACGAAGTCGCCCGCCTCTCGGGCTTCACCGACCAGAGCCACCTGGCGAAGCACACCAGGCGCCTCCTCGGGGCCAGCCCCAGGACCCTCCGCTTCTCAGCACGCTCAGGCTAGCGCCTTCGCTTTCAGCACGCTGCGCCCAGCTTCGCTGGGCTCCGCTTGTCAGCACGCATCGGGCCTTGCTAGCAAGACCCTCGCTCGTCAGCTCGCGTCGGCCTTTTAGCTTTTTCCGCTCGGGCGTTTCCCCGACGCGTTTCGCGCGGCCGCTTCGGGTGGCGTGCCGGGCCGTGGCCCACTGAGGACTAGCTGAGAAGCCCCCGAAGGGGGCGTGCTGAGAGCGAAGCCCTCGAAGAGGGCTCAACTCAGCAAGAACCTACCGGGAATCGCAAGAACGTCAAAGAACGCGCCCTCCCGACCCTGGATACTGCCTTCCGACGCAAGCGAGACGGAAGGAGAGCGAACGATGAGTAACTTGGAACACAGCGTGAGCGTTGCGCGCGCACCCGAAGACGTCTGGAGCGTCGTCGGCGACTTCGGCGAAGACGAGCGCTGGAGGGGCGTGGAGCGGATGAGCTCCGACCCCGCAGGACCGGCGCGGCCAGGTACCAGGACGCGCGAGGTGCTTCGCTTCATGGGGTCCACCTACGTCACCGACGCGACCGTCACCGACGTGGAGCCCGGCCGCCGCTTGGCCTACGAGGGAGGCGGCGAAGGGACTACCGTCCGCGGCTACAGGCGCGTCGAGGAGGCGCCCGGAGGTGCCCGCTTCGTGGAGGGACTCGAGATCAAGCTCTCCGGCACGATGCGGCTGCTCGAGCCGCTGCTCGCGCGCCTGTACGCGTACAGGATGCGCTCGGAGGTTCGCGCCCTCAAGGCTCTGCTCGAGGGGTAACGTCGGTACCGGACGACCGGGAGGCGTGAGGTGCTGGAGCTCCAGCGCGCAGCGGGTTGGAGCCAGATCGCGGGGCGGCGTAGCGAGCGTCGTCCCGCGAATCGTTCCCCTACGGTAACGTACTGGGCGAGGAGGCGGAAGCGGAGTCCTGTTGGGATGCCTCGGCATAATCGGGTTACTGCTCGTCCTGGCCATCATTGGGGCGGCTTTGGGCGGTGGTGGCGGCCAACAGGCAGCAGACTCCCCGCCCGAACGCGCGGAGCAAGACGAGGGCGTCGAGGGCGGCGGCCCGGAGCCAGAAGCGAACAAGCCCCTGGAGGGCGAGCAGGCGAGGGGGGAGAATCGGCAGGCTGAGGAGCAGAGACCCGAGCCCCAGAACACGTACAGCGTGGGGCAGACGGCGAAGGTGGGTAACGTCGAGTGGACGATAGCAGACGCCTACCGCACGAACCAGCTAAGGAGCGGGTTCGGGACCCA
This sequence comes from Rubrobacteraceae bacterium, assembly GCA_036258875.1. Classification (GTDB taxonomy): domain Bacteria; phylum Actinomycetota; class Rubrobacteria; order Rubrobacterales; family Rubrobacteraceae; genus JALYGY01. The sequence continues at coordinate 6,082 of DATACV010000019.1, read as the reverse complement.
GAAGCGCGGCACGTTCGTGGTGGTCGACTTCACCTTTACCAACTACCGCGACGAGGAAGTCACGCTCGACCCGGAACTGCACATGATCCTCAAGGACTCGCAGGGGCGGGAGTTCGGAACCGACGTCGACTCCTGGGAGTTCGTGCCGACGAACCTCAACATCTTCCTCGAGCCGGTCAACCCCGGCCTGAGCAAGGACGGGCGCGTGGTCTACCAGGTGCCCCCTAGCGCCAAGGGCTTCACGCTCACGGTCGACGACGTGGAGTTCTTGGAGGACAAGTCCGCCGTGTTCGACCTCGGCATCCTCAGGCCGCGTGAGTACGACCCCGCTAGCGCGTCGGCCACCGCGACCGCAGGGCAGTAGATGGCGGAAGCGCAGGAGAGCGTTATTCACCCGAGTGCGTAGGAGTGTGGGCGGGTCGGGAAGCGGTGCGACTATAGTAGGGGCGCTCCCGGAGGTAGAACAAGAGTGGGACCCTGATCCCGTTCACGCAAGCGGCCGTAGCCCACTAGGGCGCTACCGCTAGCCCAGCGCTACCTCGACCTCCGGTTCCTCGCCTTGAGTGGCGGCGATACGGAGCCTGGGATGCGTTGCATTTGGGACGTTGATAGTTAGGTGCACTCCTCCGGTCAGCGAAGCAATGATCGGTCAGCCGCATACCTATCCAGCGGCCTTACATGTAGTGTCGACTTCTATGCTTCACAGGCTGGTGAAGGGGCTCTCACAACCTCATAGCACCGGGACTATGCACGATCCTGGATGCCGACTTCCGAGAAAGCCCACCTTCCACGAGCTTCGGTGAATAGAGGGGTGAGTGGGCCACAACGAGAAAGCCGGGGCCGCGAAGGACCCCGGCTGAGGAACTGGCTCCCCTCCGAAGCTAGGGAGCGATGACCTTGTTGGGTAGCGACTCGCAGAACTTCTCTAGGTCGAACGGGCATTTCGTGATGAACGCCTCGTGGACGAGCTCGCAGACCTCCCTTGGCGCCCTGGGCTCGTCGAAGGCCCCCGGGAACGGCACATCCTTGTTGATGAGGTTGAGGTAGGATGCGTGGCGCGCCTCCACCGTGGCGATCGTGGCCCCTGCCGTCTGCAGCGCCCGCCTATCGATGTAAGCGATGGCCCCGTCGTAGGCCGAGACCCCTGTGTTCTCGAGCACCTTGGCCGTGCGCACAGCGCTGGCCACGTTGGTTATGCCGAAGTCGTACTCGCACTCGGGGACGGGCCTGCCCCCGAGGCTCTTGATGACAGACACCAGGGTCTCGACGTGGGTCTTCTCGTGGTTGCGGATGCGCACGAAGTTCTCGTACACGCCGTTCCGGAGGTACCCGCCTAGCCCGTCGAAGATGTCGGCGCTCTTGAACTGCCTCTCGCTGAACCTTCTGAGCACGCGCACGTAGAACTCGTACTCCAGGCGCTCTAGGGTGAGCGCGTAGTTGAGGATGTCCACGTCGCTCACGCCGTCGCCACCGGACGTCGCCCCCACTCGGGTAGTCTCCTCCTGTGCCAGGGCCGCGCCTCCGCCTAGCGCCATCGCCAGGGCGCCGCCGCCCAGTAGCTTGGCCGATCCGGACAGGAAGCCTCGCCTGGTGGTCGCTGCGGCCGGCCGTGCGTCGTTTGGCTTCCCAGGGCCTTTCTGGTCCTCCGCGTTCTTCTGCTCGAGCACGAACGTGCTCCTTCCTCTCGACAGCGTTTCCTTCGTCGGCCATGCTAGCTAGAGCCCTATGCCAGAGGTGCCCCCTTCCTCTTGTCCCTCCGGGCCCTACGAAGAAATACCCGGCCACCGTAGGCCCAAGGGACCCAGCGAGTAGCCGGTTGCGCCGCTGGCTCCGCCCGCCCCTCCTGGGCGCCCATGTTGGGGGCGGGGTTCTTGGCCTCCACTCGTTCGTATGGCCGGGTGCTACTCCTCGCGCCCGGTACAAGACAGACTACGGGGTCGAAGGACTGCTAGATCACTGGGGGTGGCGTACGGGGCGAACTTCGGAGAACACGCCTTCTACGAGCTTGGGTGGATAGCGTACGATATGCGAACCCAGTCGAAGGGAGGGATAGTGTCGTCGCTCATCAAGCGACTCGCCAGGAAGGTCTTCAGGCACCACTCCAACCCCTGGAGCGCCTGGTCCCGCCTGCTCAGCGTGCCCCTGGTCTTCGTGCCGATCTGGACCCGCAGCTGGAGACTAGGTGCCATAGTGGGCGCGTGGCTGATAGTCAACCCCATCGTGTTCCCCGAACCCAAGGATGATAAAGCGTGGGCCACGCGGGCGATGCTCGGAGAGGAGATGTGGATCGCCGAGCGACCCCTAGACCGGGCGATGGCCCTCAACGCCGGGGCTACGGCGTTCGGCCTCGGCGGTGTCTTAGGAGCTTACAAGCGACGGCTGTTGCCGACCTCGGTATGCACGGTCGGGCAGGTGACGCTGTTGCTGGCGTATTGGCGAGAGATGGTCGATTACTACGAACGCCACCGCGAAGAACGTGCGTGACCCGAGCAGGCGTCAAGTTCCGAGAACACCTTCCTTGTAGGCAGTTCCAAGTGCTGGGCACGCTTGCCTAACCGCTAGACCAGTGCCACCTCTACCTCTGGCTCCTCGCCGAGCGTGACGGAGACGCTAAGCGCGGGCAGGCCCCCGCTGGGGTGTTGCGATTGAGAAGAATGTGTTGGTGGACTTGCACAGCGAGTCGCCGGTGATCGTGATGCCCGCGATTGTGTCGGTCTCGTCCTCCCCCGCGCCCAGGAAGTTCGGGCCGCCGGAGTCGCCGTAGCAGGTCCCGCCGTTGCCGGTCGCCTGGTTCTGCGAGAGGCGCAGGCAGCCGGGGCCTACCGCGTTGAGCGTGGAGACCGCGTACTCCCGCGTGTCGAGGTAGCCGATCACCTGCCCGCCCGGCTGGTTGACCGCCTCCTGCCCGCCGTAACCGACCGCCGTGAACTTCCGGTCCTTGGCCAGGTCGTCGAGCCGGCCGAGGGTGGGGAGTTGCGCCGGCTCGATACTTTTTTATCGTCCTGTCGAGAACCACGACGGCGATGTCGTAGGGGTCGTTCTCGGCGCCGGGGTACTACGAGTGGGCGTAGAACGTGCCGGAGTAGAGCCTGGACTTCGAGGTGAACTCGGAGTCGAAGGTGACGTAGAAAGGGGGGAACTACCCGACGACGTCCACGTCGGTGGAGTCCACCTCCCGCACCTCGTCGAGGCCCATGATCTCGGCTATCGCCCCCTCGAGGTCCTCCTGCGTGGACGCCGAACCGGTGAGCTCCACTACCCCGTCCTCGGCGGAGCGGACCTCGAGACCCGTGTCGACGATAAGGTCCTCCACGTCATCCGCGAGCGTCTCGTTGTCCTCCAGGCGGGGGTCGATCTCCTCTTCGCCGGTGTCCGGATCTATGTACACGTCGTTGCGCGGGTAACCGGAGTCGGGGAGGAACGCCTCGTCCTGCCAGTCGCCAGCCTCTCCCGACTCCTTTACCACATCCTCAGGCGGCTGCGCGTCGGCCGGGTCCGCCGGCGCGGTGACGAACTGGCCCTCGTGCTCGTAGTCTTCCGGCGCGCCCGACCGCGCGGGCGCGTAGCCCTCCGGCGCCTCTTCGTCACCGAGATGGTCGCCCGGCTCGTCGTCCGAAGGGTCGGCGTGGAAGGTCGCGAAGTCCGCCTCAGGGTCGAGGACGACGGCCGAGATCGGGACCTCCAGCTGCTCCCCGTCGTCCGGCTCGACGAGAACGTGCGTCACCTCGCCCGAATCCTCGTCGGTGAGGACGTCCAGGATCCTGCCCACCACCGTCCCGTCCGCAGCCCTCGCCTCGAGCCCTACCAGACCCCGCTCTTCCACGCCTCGAAACCTCCCCTCGCGTACAGTCGAAAACTCGTAACCCCCTCTAATTACCACAAACGCGGGGTTCTCAAGCCTCCTTGATCTACCGCCCATCGGTAATAAAATATGAGCGTGGCGGGCTCAGATCTTGGACCGTTACTGGCCTCCCGGGCGATGGGAACGGGGGGCACGGCATCTTACACAGGAGGCTCATTAACGGATGATATGTGAGAACTGCGGGGTGAGGCCGGCGAGCGTGCGGGTCTTCGGGCAGGCCGGCGACCAGAGGTCTGCGGCGTACCTGTGCACGCAGTGCGCGCGGGATCTCGGCATGATCGGGAGCTCGGGCGGGACTGACCCGTTCGCGATGCTCCGGAACCTCGTGCAGCAGCAGCAGGGGGGCTCCGGGGGTGTCTTCGAGATGCTCAGCGGCGAGGCCCAGGAGGCCGTGATGCGCGCGCGGGAGGCGTCCGCAGGCACGACCCCGACGGCGGCCATCGGCACCGACCACCTGCTCGCCGGCGTCGTAACCGGCGAGAACGTGGCGACGGAGGTCTTGAGGCGGGCGGGCGCGAACGTGGACGGGATGAGGGACCAGTTCCGCGAGTTCAGGGGGGACCCGGGGGACCAGGTCTACACCTTCACCCCGAGCGCGAAGCGGGCCTTGCAGCTAGCCTTCGCCGCCGCCCGGCAGATGGGCGCGGCGCAGGTCGGGAGCGAGCATCTGCTCCTCGGGCTGCTCGGCGAGGGCGACGGGAACGCGTACCGGATCTTGCAGCAGCACGGCGCGAGCGACGCGGAGGCTCTGAGGCGTGAGATCCTCCGTCTCTTGCAGCAGCGCGGCGCCCAGACTGGCCCGCAGGGCGGCGGGATGCCTGGCGCGGTACCCGGTGGCGGCGGGGGCTTCTCCGGCGGTCCGGGCGGCCCGCAGGGCGATAGCCGGACGCCGGTCCTCGACCAGCTCACCCGCGACCTGACGCAGCTCGCGCGCGACGGAGAGCTCGACCCCGTCATGGGGCGCGCCGAGGAGATAGCGCGCGTCGTAAGGATTCTGAGCAGACGCACCAAGAACAACCCGGCGCTCATCGGCGAGCCGGGGGTCGGCAAGACCGCCATCGTCGAGGGGCTCGCGCAGAGGATCGTCTCCGAGGACATACCAGAGGTCCTCAAGGGCAAGCGCGTGCTCGCCCTCGACGTCGGCGGACTGGTCGCCGGCACCCGCTTCCGCGGGGACTTCGAGGAGCGCATGCGGCAGATGATCGAGGAGCTCCAGAAAGAGGAGAAGAACATCATCCTCTTTATCGACGAGCTGCACAGCATAGTCGGGGCCGGCGGGGCCGAGGGGGCGGTCAACGCCTCCAGCATGCTCAAGCCAGCCCTCGCGAGGGGCGAGCTGCAGGTAGTCGGCGCGACGACGCTCGACGAGTACCGCAAGCACGTCGAGAAGGACCCGGCGCTCGAGCGGCGCTTCCAGCCCGTGCTCGTGAGCGAGCCGACGGTGGACGAGTCGGTGGCGATCCTCTTCGGCTTGAGGGACCGCTACGAGGCGCACCACCGGGTCAAGATCTCCGACGAGGCGATCATCGCCGCGGCGCAGCTCTCGGAACGCTACATCACCGACCGCTACCTGCCGGACAAGGCCATAGACCTGCTGGACGAGGCCGCGGCCGAGGTACGCCTGCGCTCGACGGTCCCGCCGGTCGACGTGAAGCGGATCGAGGAGGAGCTCGCGGCGCTCGAGCGCGAGAAGGAGGACGCCGTCAGGGCGGAGGACTACGAGAGGGCGGCCTCGCTCAAGCAGCGGGAGGCGGAGCTCCGGGCCGAGCTCGAGCAGCAGCAGGAGGGCTGGGCCGGCCAGCGGGAGACCAACGCCCCCGAGGTGTCGCGCGAGGACATCGCCCGCATTCTCGAGGAGTGGACCGGCGTTCCCGCGACCAACATAGTCCAGGAGGAGGCCGAGAGGCTACTGAACCTCGAGGCAGTCCTGCACGAGCGGGTAGTCGGCCAGGAGCAGGCGGTAAAGGCCGTCGCCGAGGCCATAAGGCGCGCCAGGGCCGGTATAAAGGACCCGAAGCGCCCGGTTGGAAGCTTCATCTTCCTCGGGCCTACCGGTGTCGGGAAGACCGAGCTTGCTCGTACCCTCGCCGAGTACCTCTTCGGCGAGGAGGACGCCATGATCCGGATAGACATGTCCGAGTTCCAGGAGCGTCACACGGTGAGCCGCCTGGTAGGCGCCCCTCCCGGCTACGTCGGCTACGACGAGGCAGGCCAGCTCAC
>DATACV010000018.1:0-12130 GCA_036258875.1 Rubrobacteraceae bacterium | reverse complement strand
AGCGTGCTGACAAGCCTGCGAAGCAGGCGTGCTAGGACGGCGAAGCCGGAGCGTGCTCACAAGTAATCCATCTCCCGCGCCTTGCGCTCCAGCTCGTCTCGGAACTTCGGGTGGGCGATGCCGATCAGCCTGCGCGTCCTCTCCCGGATGCTGCTCCCGCGCAGCTCCGCCACGCCGTACTCGGTGACGACGCGGTCCACGATGTTCTTGAAGGTCGTGACGGCGGCGCCCGGATGAAGCTGCGCGACGATGCGGGAGACCGATGCGTCGGCGGTGGTCGAGTGCAGCACGATAAAGGACTGGCCGTGCTCGGAGAAGAGCGCCCCGCGGGCGAAGTCCGGCTGACCTCCCGACGAAGACCAGTACTCGCTGCCCAGCGACTCGGAGGCGCACTGGCCCAGGAAATCGACCTCGAGGGTGGCGTTGATCGCGACGAAGCTCTCCTCACCCGCGATGTTGCGGTCGTCGTTGGTGTGATCGACGGGCCACAGCTCGACGCCGGGGTTCTCCTCCACGAAGTCGTACAACCGTTTGCTGCCTATGGCGTTTGCCGCGACGGCCTTGTTCCGGTGGCTGCGCTTGCGGGTGCCGTTGATGGCTCCCTTCTCGATGAGGGCGATGAACCCGTCGGAGAGCAGCTCGGAGTTGACCCCGAGGTCCTTGTGACCGTCGAGCAGACCCAGCACTTCGTTGGGGATGGATCCTATCCCCGCCTGTAGCGTGGCGCCGTTCGGTATGCGCTCCGCGACGTAGCCGGCGATCTTGCGGTCGGTCTCTCGTACCGGCCGGGCCGGTAGCTCGGTCAGCGGGTAGTCCGCCTCGCACCACCCGACTATCTGGCTCACGTGTACCTGGTTCTCGCCGTAGGTGCGGGGCATACGGTGGTTCACCTCGACGAAGAAGGGGACCTCCCCGATCAGGGCCGCCGCGTAATCGGCGTGGGTGCCGAGCGAGAAGAAGCCGTGGCGGTCAGGGGGCGAGACGGCGGCCAGCACCAGCGAGCACTTCGTGGTGCGGCGCATCAGGGCCGGCACCTCGCTGAAGTTGTTGGGTACCAGGTCGCAGGTATCCTTGCGGAACGCCTCCCGGTTGGCCGGGGAGAGGAACCACGAGACGTGGCGCAGGCCGGGGAAGTCGCCGTGCATGTAACGCCGCTCGCGGAACGGGAACAACTGGTGGATCCGGACGCCCGACAGCCGCCCGGCGCTGGCTTCTATGGCGTCGATGACGGTGAGCGGCTCGGAGTTGAACATGCCGACGATGAGGTCTGCCCCCTCGCAGACATGATCCAGCACCGCCTCCGGCCGACGCCGTCTCTCGTTGAGCGCCGCACGGATCGTCGGCGATTGTGCCGTTGCTCGATCACCGCTCGTCATCCAGCTAACCTCCAACGCCGGGATGTGAGGTCTCCCAGCAAGCCGATCCTGACATCTTACGGGTTCCGCGCAAGCATTACCGGGCGCACGTGACGGGCTCCGGCTGGCATCCAGCGCCGCACGCTCCCTTCGCGCGACCCATGCTTTAGCATTGACCTCTGGAGAAGGCGAAACGAGACCAGCGCCCGAAGGGAGTGTGCATGGCCGAAGCAAAGATCCTGGTGACGGGCGCCACCGACGGGCTGGGCAGGCGCGTCGCCTCCGACCTCGCAGCTGGCGGCGCTACCGTGCTGCTGCACGGCCGCAACCGGGAACGACTGGACTCCACCCTCGGGGAGATTAGACGGGAGACGGGCAGCGAGAGGCTGGACTCCTACCTCGCCGACCTCTCCTCCCTCGGCGAGGTGCGCGCCCTGGCGCAGCAGGTTCTCGCGGAGCAGGACCGCCTCGACGCGCTGGTCAACAACGCGGGGGTCATAGAGCGGGAGCGCAGGGAGAGCGAGGACGGCCACGAGCTCACCTTCGCGGTGAACTACCTGTCGCACTTCCTGCTCACGCTTCTGCTCCTGCCCCTGCTCCGCGACTCCGCTCCGGCCCGGATAGTGAACGTCGCCTCGGTCGGACAGAGCCCCATAGACTTCGACGACGTGATGCTGGAGCACGGCTACTCCGCCATGCGCGCGTACAGGCAGAGCAAGCTGGCCCAGGTGATGTTCTCCTTCGAGCTCGCAGAGCGCCTCGAGGACAGCGGCGTAACCGTCAACGCCCTGCACCCGGCCTCCCTCATGGAGACCAAGATGGTCCGCGAGACCTTCGGCTATACGATGAGCACGGTCGAGGAGGGCGCGGAGGCGACGGTGCGCCTGGCTACCTCCCCGGAGCTGGAGGGCGTCACGGGCCGCTACTTCGACGGGACCCGCGAGGCGCGCGCGGACCGGCAGGCCTACGACGAGGGGGCCAGGAAGAGGCTGTGGGACCTGAGCGAGGAGCTCTGCGGACGTCTGCTCGAGCCGCTCCGCGCCAGGGATCGCTGATGCGTGAGCGCGCGTCGCGTTGATGCCGGGAGGGCGTGAGGGGTGAGACCCGGGGCCGAGCTGGGATGGCCGTCGCCGGCTCGCGTCTTCGGGTGGTTGCTCCTTGGGGCCGGGGCGGTGCTCGCGGGGTTGCTCGCCCAGGTGTTGGGTCTGCCCGCGGGCTGGCTCGTCGGCCCGATGCTCGTCGCGATAGTCGCGGCGCTAGCGTGGCAGGAGCACCCGACGATGCCGCGCTGGAGCCGCGTGGCGTCGCTGGCCGTCGTCGGGGGCGTTCTAGCCGCCACCTTCAGGCCCTCGGTGCTGCCCCTGGTCGCCGCCAACTGGCTCCCCGTGTGCCTCGTGGTAATCGGGACCCTGCTGCTGAGCCTCGCGGCCGGGATGCTGCTCGCCTGGATCGCCGGTATCGACCGCAGGACCGCGGCCTTCGGCACGCTCCCGGGCGCCGCCTCGGGGATGCTCGCCATGAGCGGTCCCCTGGGTGCGGACCCTCGCCTCGTCGCCGTGATGCAGTACACGCGCGTGGTAGTGGTGGTCTTCTCCGCAGCGCTGGTCTCCCGGCTGGGGCTGGTGCCGGGGTCGGCGCCGCAAGAGATCTCCACGGGGGGATTGCAGGCATCCCCGGGAGGGACGGCCCTCGTCCAGAACCCCTTGCTGGTCTACGCCATGACGGCGCTCGTAGCGGGCTTCGGGGCGTGGGCGGGGACGCGCCTGCGGCTGCCGGCCGGGGCGTTGCTTGGCCCCCTGATCCTGGGCGTCGGCCTGGAGCAGCTCGGCGTGGTGAGCCTCGCCTGGCCGCCGGGCGTGCCGCAGGCTGCCTTCCTCGTCCTCGGCCTGTGGGTGGGGCTGCTCTTCGACAGAGCCTCCGTAAAGAGGGCGGGAAGTCTGTTCCCGGTAGTGCTGGCCTCCGCCGCGGGGCTCGTCGTCGCCTGCGCCGGTCTCGGATGGCTCCTCACCGCGCTCACCGACATCGACGGGCTCACCGCCTACCTCGCCACGGCGCCGGGCGGGATCGACTCCGTGGCGATCATGGCCCTCGGGAGCGGGGCCGACGCCCCGCTGGTCCTTGCGGTGCAGATGTTGCGCCTCTTCGCCGTGGTCCTCGCCGGCGCGCTCCTCGGACGGTGGTGGAAATAGTAGGAGCGGTTCGCGAACCGCCCCTGCGCCCTGATGCCTGAAGCCTATGCGCGGTGTACCCTTTCCGCGTGACGAAGAAGGTTCCCACCACGGACGCGGCCGAACGTCGTGTTCCCTCCCGTTTTCGGAACCTGCTGGTCCTGGCGGCGCTCGTGCTCCTAGCGGCCAACCTGCGTCCGGCGCTCACCTCGGTCGCGCCCCTGATCGGTGAGATCCGGGCCGACACCGGCGTCTCCAACGGCGTGGCGGGCCTGCTCACCACGCTCCCGCTCCTGGCGTTCGCTCTGCTCTCCCCGGTCGCACCCCGGCTTGCGCGCGCGATCGGCATGCGGCGCGCGCTACTCTTGAGCCTGCTCGCGCTCGCCGCCGGTATCCTGGTGCGCTCGTCGGGCACGCTGGCGGCGCTCTTCCTGGGCACGGCGCTCCTTGGGGCGGCGATCGCGGTCGGCAACGTGCTCCTCCCCGGCATCGTGAAGCGCGAGTTCCCCGAGCGCGTCGGCCTCATGACGAGCGTGTACTCCACGGCCCTCGGCATCAGCGCGGCACTCGCGGCTGGCGTGAGCGCCCCCGTTGCGCAACTGGTCGGCTGGCGCACCTCCCTGGCCCTGTGGGCCATCCCCGCCTTCGTGGCCGCCGTCGCGTGGCTACCCCGGCTCGGAAGCGGCAGACCCGAGAACGCACCCGACCGGCCCCACCTGGGGATCGGCGGCCTGTGGCGCTCGGTGCTCGCCTGGCAGGTTACGCTGTTCATGGGGCTGCAGTCGCTGGCCTACTACGTGACGCTCACGTGGCTGCCGGAGATCCTGATCGACGAGGGCCTGAGCGTGGCCCGGGCAGGATGGATGCTCGGCCTCTCCCAGGCGGTGGCCATAGTGACCATGTTCCTCGCCCCCGTGCTGGCCGGCAGGAGACCATCCCAGAAGGGCGCCGTGGTGGCTGCCGTGGCTCTCTCCGCCGCCGGCCTCCTCGGCCTGCTGGTAGCCCCCACCACCGCGACCGCGCTCTGGGTAGTGCTGCTCGGGCTAGGCCAGGGGGCCTGCTTCAGCCTCGCGCTCGCCTTCTTCGCGCTGCGGGCGCCCGACCCCGAGCACGCCGCCGCGCTCTCCGGCATGGCCCAGTCCATCGGCTACCTGCTAGCCGCCTCAGGCCCGGCCCTCTTCGGCGTTCTGCGCGACGCCACCAACGCGTGGGAGGTCCCGCTGGTGTTGCTCCTGGCTGTGATGGTGTGCCTCTTGATCTCCGGCCTCGGCGCCGCCCGCGACGTGTTAGCACGCTCAGGCTGACGTCTTCGCTTGTCAGCACGCTTCGGCCAGGCTTCGCCCTGGCCTCGCTCTCAGCATTTCGGCTTGTGGGCTAAGTAGGAGGAGCTGGCGGGACGATAATCCGGGGGTGAGGGACTTCGGGGGTCTGAAGGTCTGGCAGAGGAGCCATCGGCTCACGCTGGCCGTTTACGAGGCTACCGGCACGTTCCCCCCGGAGGAGACCTACGGGTTGACGGCCCAGTTGCGCCGGTGCTCCGCCTCCGTCCCGGCCAACATAGCCGAGGGGTGCGGGAGGAGCGGCGACGCGGAGCTCGCCCGCTTCATGCTCATCTCGATGGGCTCGGCCAGCGAGCTCGAGTACCTCGACGCCCGGAAGCATCGGCGACACTCACGGCAAACACGAGAGGTCAAACGCATGCTCTCGACCTTCATAACCAGACTACGCCACAACATCCTGAAATGCTGACAAGTCGCCGAAGGCGACGTGCTGACGAGCGAGGGCCGCAGGCCCGAGGCGTGCTGACAAGCGACCGGAGGAAGCGTGCTCAATAGAGCGTGGCCTGCAGGCGGTCGATCAGCTCGGCCTGCGCCGCGTTGATCTTCTCGCGCGCCGTCTCCGCGTCGAACCACTCGCACCGGTCCACCTCGGGGAAGGTGAGCCACCGCCCGGAACCGCGCGGCCACTCGGCGCGCATCATGTTGCTCCTGGTCTGGCCCGGATCGGCGTCGCCCTCCCAAGCCCACGCGTGCACTAGCTTGCCCGCCTTCTGGCGTACGCTGCCGAGCGGCAGGAATGGTCCATCGGTACGGATGCCCGTCTCTTCCTCGAACTCGCGGGTCGCCGCCTCCAGCGGGTCCTCCCCTGCGTCCACCAGGCCCTTCGGAATCGTCCACGCGCCAAGGTCCCGGTCCTCCCAGAACGGCCCGCCCGGATGGGCGAGGAAGACCTCCAGCTCGCCCCGGGAACGGCGGAACAGCAGCAGCCCGGCGCTTACGTTGGGACGCCCTGCCACTGCCTCTTACTTACTGCCGGCGAGCGAGGTAAACGCCGCCGAGAAGGATCGCCGCGCCTACCACCTTGTCTATCCCGAAGCCCTCGTCGAAGAACCAGACCCCCGCGACGACGCCCACCAGGGTTATGAGGTACTGATAGACGAGCATGCGGTTGGCGCCGATGCGGCTGATGCCCCTCTGCCAGAACGTGAACCCGAAGGCAGCCACGACCAGCGCCGAGTAGGCGAAGGCTCCCCACCCGGCAGCGCTCACGGCCTCCCAATCTACGCCCGGAAGCTGCACAGAGGCGAGCGGGAGGACGGCCAGGCCGCCGAAGAGCATCGAGTAGGCGGCGACGGCGAGGGGGGAGTAGCGCTCAAGAAGCGGGAGCGAGAGCACGGCGTAGGAGCCCCAGCAGACAGCCGCGCCCATCACCAGCAGGTCCCCCGGGAGGCTCGCCCCGCTATCGCCCAGCCCCCGGTAGACGATCACCGCGACCCCGAGCAGCGCCAGACCCACCCCGACTATGCCCTTGAGCTTGGGGCTTTCCCACCCGAGCACGAAGGCCAGGAGCATCCCCCACAGCGGGGCCGTGGCCACCACGAGGGCGGAGTTGGAGGCGCTGGTCATGCTCACGCCGTGGGTGAAGAGCAGGTTGTTCAGCGCTATGCCGACCAGCCCCAACCCGGCCATGGCCCAGAAGTCTCCCCTCCTGAGCCCGCCTTTCGGGTCGAAGAGGCGCAGAATCCCCCACAGCACCAGCCCCGCCAGCACGAACCGCATGGTCACGAAGGGCATCTGCGGTATGTAGCCCACGGCATACTTCACCGCCACGGGGTTGGTCCCCAGAAAGACAGCAGTCCCGAGCAGGGAAGCCTCGAAGAGCGGCGACGTCCTCCTGCCACCCCTCCCGGCTGCCGTTTCCCCCCCCGAACCGCTGCGGCCGTCCGCAGCTCCTGCCTTCCGCTCAGTCAGCAATCCCGCCGTCGCCTTCCGCCATAGCCCTCGCCCGCCCAACCCAAAGATTCAAAAAGCACATAAATGTAGAAAGTATCACTATTAGCGGAGCGGACAAGGAGTGGTGGTGAAGTAATTAACGGGGAGGCTTCAGGCATTGGCGTGTGATCGGGACGGCGCTCGTCTCCGAACCGTATTCCTGATGCCCGTAACCTGTAGCCTGATGCCTGTTTTCGAGTTTGCGTAGCGCCGGCTAGGGGTACGGCGGTGTAGACGCGAAGCCGGGGTAGGCGGATTTGGCGGTATGGATGGGTAGAGGTTAGAAGCGGTGCCCCCGAAGGATCCTTACGGGCTGCTCGGCGTGAGCAGGGGAGCTACGGAAGAGGAGATCCGGAAAGCGTACAGGAGGCTGGCGCGCGAGCACCACCCAGACGCCAACCCCGGCGACCCCGGCGCCGAGGAGCGCTTCAAGGAGGTGCAGCGCGCCTACGAGGTCCTCTCGGACCCGAAGAAGAGACGGGAATATGATGAGAGGTCCCGCAGCCCGCGCGCCGGGACGAGCGGTAGTGCGGCTAGGAGGACAGTGCGCGCCGACAGCCTCTCCGATCTTCTCGAGAAGGTGGCGGACCTCTCCTCTCGGCACGCGGGCAGAGACAGGGAGCTCGGGAGCGAGGACCTGGCACGCTTCGCCAGGCTCCTCGGCGTGCCCCTGGACCGCATAGCGGGGTTGCTCGGCGAGAACGCCACGGTCAGGGGCACCGTCAGCTTCGGGGGCGGACGGCCCAGCGCACCCGGCTTGGGGGACCGAGGTGCTCATCCCCGGCGTGAAGAAGGAAAGCCGCCCATCCCCGACAAACCGCCCATCCCTCCGAAACCGCCCCCGCCGCCAAGGATGGACGAGCCCGGCGACGCCCCGTAGACAGGGAACCGGCTGCTAGGATGGTCAGGATGACCTGTTTGGTGAGAGATGGGGAGCCGGTCGTGGCGCAGAAGGCCAGGGTGACGGAGGCGCGCCTCTCGGCGCTGATGGCCCGGACGGCCGCTGGCGGCGCTGGTGGGCGTCGAGGACCTGGGGCGTCTGGGGGGTGAGCAGGGCGTCCTCTCCTCGCGTCCGTTGGGAGCGATAGCGCTGGTAGGGGCGTGGGCCGAGGCGGAGGATGGGGACCTGGACGCGGTGGTGGCTGAGATCTAGGTGGAGCGTCGACGCGACACCGGGCGTCCGGAGGACCCCAGAACAAAAGCCGAAAGCTGAGAGCGAGGCCCGGCTTCAAGCCGGGCCGAAGCGAGCTGACAAGCGAGGGCTTTAGCCCGACGCGTGCTGAAAGCGGAGCCCTCTGCAAGAGGGCGCAGCGTGCTGAAAGCGAGGCCGCAGGCCGCAGCGTGCTGAAAGCCTGGACGCCGCGTTGCTCCGTGACGGTGGCACCGGTATAGTCATGGGTATCTAGGGTGATCGGCGCGTCTGGGGCGCCGGGTGGGAGAAGGAGGGATACCATGGCTCAGGCGACTGGCACTTCGGCGACACGTGGGTTTGGCGGGTGGGACAGGGTGCTCGGAGCCTTGCAGAGCGTCGGGCGCTCGCTGATGTTGCCCATAGCCGTGTTGCCAGCGGCGGCGCTACTGTTGAGGCTGGGGCAGGATGATCTGCTGGGGTTGCCGTGGATGGCGGCTGCCGGGCAGGCCATCTTCGACAACCTGTCGCTGCTCTTCGCCGTGGGCATCGCGGTGGGGTTGACAGGCGGGGCCGGGGCGGCAGCTATCGCGGGGCTCGTCGGGTTCCTGGTCTTCGACCAGGTCTTCGGGACCCTGATACCGCAGGTCGACGGCGAGCCGGACCCGAACATAAACATGGGGGTCCTCTCCGGGATCATAATGGGGCTGGTGTCCGCGGGGCTCTACCGGCGGTTCTCAGACATACGGCTGCCCGACTACCTGGCGTTCTTCGGGGGCAGGCGTTTCGTGCCCATAGTGACCGCCTTCGCCGCGCTCATCCTTGGCGGGATATTCGGCCTGATCTGGCCCTCCATCCAGGAGGGGGTGAACGCGGCGGGCCAGGCCATAGTAGGGCTCGGGGCCCTGGGGACGGGGCTCTACGGGTTGCTCAACCGGCTCCTGATCCCGATCGGCCTCCACCACGTGCTGAACACCTACGTGTGGTTCCAGCTAGGGACCTTCAACGGCCCCGACGGACCGGTCCACGGCGACCTGACCCGCTACTTCGCCGGAGACCCTACGGCCGGCTACTTCATGAGCGGTTTCTTCCCGATCATGATGTTCGGCCTCCCGGCGGCGTGCCTCGCCATGATCCGGCACGCCAGGGTCCCGAAGGTGGCCTCGGGCATCCTCCTCTCCGCCGCCTTCGCCTCGTTCCTCACGGGAATAACCGAGCCTATAGAGTTCGCCTTCCTCTTCGTCGCGCCGCTCCTCTACGTGGTGCACGCCGTCCTCACGGGGACCTCGCTCGCCATCTGCACGCTGCTCGGCATAAAGATAGGCTTCGGCTTCTCCGCCGGGCTCATCGACTACGTGCTGAACTTCAGCAAGGACAACACCACCAGGCCCATACTCCTGCTCGGCGTCGGCGCGGTCTACTTCGTGATCTACTACTTCGTCTTCTCCTTCTTCATCAAGCGCTTCGACCTGGCCACCCCCGGCCGCGGCGAGGACTCGACGGGGATGACGGCGGACTGGATCCTTCCCGAGAGCCAGCGCGGACCGAGGCCCGGCGAGGAGGAAGAGCGCGAGGCCGCCCGCGAGGCGGAACGCGAGGCCGAACGCGAGGGCGAGCGCGAGACCGCGCCGGCCGGGGCTACCGCCACCGCCGAGCGCGACCGCGACGACGTGCTGGCGGAGAACGTGCTGGCGGCGCTCGGGGGCCGGGAGAACGTCGAGAGCGTGGAGGGGTGCATCACGCGCCTCAGGCTCTTCGTCGCCGACCCGGAGCGCATCGACGACGCCAGGCTCAAGGAGCTCGGCGCCTCGGGCGTGGTCAAGCGGGGCAAGGTGGCCCAGGTGGTCATGGGCACCCAGTCCGACCGCATAGCCGCGCGCATGGAGCGCATGCTGAAGGGTGAGGGTTGATGGAGATCCAGGCTCCCGTCTCCGGCACCGCGGTCCCCCTGAGCGAGGTGCCCGACGAGGTCTTCGCGCAGGGGATGGCGGGGGAGGGAGGGGCCATCGTGCCCGCCCGTAGCGGGGAGGCGGTGGCCCCGGCCTCCGGGACGCTGGTCAAGCTCTTCGAGGGCGGGCACGCCTTCGGGATAGAGACCGACGACGGGGTGGAGCTCATCGTCCACGTCGGCCTCGACACCATCGAGCTGCGGGGGGCGGGCTTCGAGAAGGTGGCCACCGAGGGGGACAGGGTCGAGGCCGGCCAGCCCATCGTGCGCTTCGACCTCGAGGAGATCCGGGCCGGAGGCTACGACCCAGTAACCCCCGTCGTCGTGCCGAACGCCGACGAGCACCCGGTAAGCGGCTTCAAGACGGGGGAGGTGAGCGCCGGAGACCCCCTCTTCGAGGTAGCCACTTGAAGCGCATCCTCGACTGCGGCCCCGCGGACTTCGAGAAGATGGACGGCGGGGCCCTCCTCGAGGCCGTGCGGCGCTCGGAGGGGCGCACCATCCTCTGCGAGGTCCTCTGGCCCGCCGCTCCCCTCGTGGACGGCGTCTCCAACCCCGAGGTCGCCGTCGCCTTCGGCGCCGACCTCGTCCTCCTCAACATGTTCGACGGCGAGGACCTGGCCGGCCTCAAGAGCCGCCTCGGAAGGCCGGTCGGCGTGAACGTCGAGCCCTCGGATAGCGTGCCCGAGCACCGGCGGACGAGCCGCGGGAACCTGCGGCGCCTCGCTGGCGCGGACTTCGTAGTCGTCACGGCCAACCCCGACGCCGAGGTCGAGACCGGAGGGATGCTCTCGGCAGTAGCGCTGGTCCGGGAAGTCCTGCCGGGAGCCCTGGTCTTCGCCGGGAAGATGCACGGCAGCGGCGGGAGTGGGATGGTAGGGAAGACGGAGCTCTTCCGCCTGGCCGAGGCCTCGGACGCGGTGCTTCTCCCCGCGCCAGGCACCGTCCCTGGAAGCCGGGAGACGCTGGTGGCCGAACTCGCGGACGCCGCGCGCGACGCCGGGGCGCTGGTGGTCGCGACGGTCGGGACCTCGCAGGAGGGGGCGGACCCGGAGACGGTCAGGGGGCTGGCGCTCGCCGCCAAGCGGGCCGGGGCCGACGTTCTGCACCTGGGCGATGCGGGGGTCTCTGGTATAACCGACCCGATGAACGTGTTGGCGGCCTCGATCGCGATCCGGGGCCGCCGCCACGCCTACCGCCGAATGGCGATGAGGTGACCGAAGGTGGACGAAGGTAAGAGCCGCGCAAGCGACGCCCCGGGAGCCTGGAGCGAGGACGACTCCAGGGTCTTCGTCGAGTTCGGCAGGGTGATGGTGCCAGGCCGGGAGGAGATCGAACACACCCTCCTTGACCTGATTCCCGCCGGACCCGACGAGCCGTTCCTGGCCGTGGAGATCGGCACCGGCGCGGGTTGGTTGAGCGCGGCGGTACTGCGTGAGTTCCCGAAGGCCCGGGTCCTGGGACTGGACGGCTCGCCGGACATGCTGAGGGCGGCGGCGAAGGAGCTCGCCCCCTACGGCGACCGCGCCGAGCTACGCCGGTTCCGGCTTGAGGATCCCTCCTGGACGGATGGGTCCCCGCCGGCGCGGGTCTTCCTGAGCTCTCTGGTGCTCCACCACCTCGACGGCGCCGGCAAGAGAGACCTGTTCGCGCTGCTCTTCGACCGGCTGGAGCCGGGCGGCGCGCTGCTGTTCGCTGACGTGATGGCTCCTCGCACCGAGCGCGCCCGCAGGCACTTCGCCGCGGCGTGGGAGGATGAGATACGCCGCCGCTCGCTGCAGATCCACGGCGACGCGCGGGCCCACGAGTTCTTTGTGCGCGAGCGCTGGAACGTCTACGACCACCCCGACCCGATCGACGCGCCCTCGACGCTGCCCGAGCAGTTGCGCTGGATGGAGGAGGCCGGCTTCGAGGGGGTGGACGCGTTCTGGGCGCGGGCCGGACACGCCGTCCTCGGCGGTTACAGGCCCGGGGCGGTCTGATCTCTCGCCTAGAGTGGTTTGCGGACTGTCTACGGACTTTGGGGAAAGGCTTCTAGGTTTTCAGGTTCTCAGGTTTTTAGGTGTGCTCCTGGCGGGGCGATCTCCCCACTCCCCGACTTTCAAAACCTCAAGACCTCAGAGCCTCTAAACCTCAAAGCCTGCGAAAAATTCGTACCCTGGCATAGAGAGAGTCGATAGAAGGAGGTAGCGTCATGGCGAGGATCGAAGGTGTAAACCCGGACCAGGCTCAGGGACAGATAAAGGCGGTCTTCGAGG
>DATACV010000017.1:0-5332 GCA_036258875.1 Rubrobacteraceae bacterium | reverse complement strand
GGCGGGGCCGAGGCCGCGAGCGTCGGGCTCTACGCCTACCCGGTGCTCCAGGCCGCCGACATCCTGCTGTACAACGCGCACCTCGTCCCGGTAGGCGAGGACCAGCGCCAGCACCTGGAGCTCGCCAGGACCCTCGCGCGCCGCTTCAACGGCATGTACGGCGAGACCTTCGTCGTCCCGGAGATCATGATCCCCGAGGTCGCCGCGCGGGTCATGGCGCTCGACGACCCGGGGCAGAAGATGAGCAAGAGCTCGCCCACGCCGGCCGGATACGTCGGGCTCCTCGACGAACCCGACGAGATCCGGCGCAAGATCCGGCGCGCCAAGACCGACTCGGGGACGGAGATCGTCGCGGGCCCAGAGAAGCCGGCCATCACGAACCTGCTGGGCATCTACGCCGCCCTCACGGAGACCCCGATCCCCGAGCTGGAGAGGCGGTACGAAGGTAAAGGCTACGGGGACTTCAAGGGGGACCTCGCAGAGGTTCTCGTCGAGGCGCTCGCCCCCATCCGCGAGCGGGCGCTGGCGCTGCTCGACGACCCGCGCGAGATCGACGAGATACTCGAGAGCGGCGCCGATAGGGCGCGCAAGGTCGCCTCCTCCACCCTGCACGACGCCTGGGCCAAGATGGGCCTCGACTAGTGGAGGAGACAAAAGCGAAGATCCTGAAAGTCCTCACCGCCATCCCGCAGGGCGTCCTCTACTCGACCACCGACTGGCACAGGATCCTGGGCGACGACAAGCGCGAGATCCGGCACGCCCTCGACGAGCTCGAGGCCGAGGAGCGTATAGAGGTAGTAAAGAGCGACGCCGGCCGCTCCGACAAGCCTCTCTACAAGCTCAGGTAACCTTGCGGAGCCTCCAGGCGACGCTCGACCGCATAGACCGCAAGGGCTACGGCGCCTACAGAGACCTGCAAGGCTCCTACGACCTCGGAAGCTTCTCCCTCTCCATCGACAGGGTGCAGCGCGATCCCTTCGCCCCACCCTCCCTCATAAGGGTCCGCACGAAGGAAAATCGCTTCGATCCCGACCTCTTCGAGATCCCCGTGCGCCAGGTGGCCTTCGAGGACTTCCTCACACGGTCGGTGGAGAGAGCGATCCGCGCGGTGGTCCGTGGGAACCGGGGCTCGGGTGGGAGCGGACGCGTGGAGGTCCAGCGTCCCTCCCAGGTGGTCCTGCGGCGATCCTCGATGGTCGTGACCTCGGATTACGTCGAGGCGCGGATGGCGGTGGGGCTCCCGGCGCGCGGCCGGTCGGTGGACGCCCGCGCGGCTCGGACCGTGCTGCTCGAGGAGCTGCCCGAGGTCGTGCGCCGCGCTCTCTTTCCGGGCGGGGTGGACGTGGAGGCAGCCAGGTTCCACGTCGAGACCGTCGAGGACGCGGACCATCTCAGGCGACGGCTCCCGGACCTCGGGCTCGTCGCGTTCGTCGCCGACGGCTCGGTCCTGCCGCGCGAGAGCGGGGCTAGCGACAGGCCCTTGAGGGAGGGCGCCGGGCCGTTCGTGAGCCCTGAGGAGCTGCGGGTCTCGGTGGAGCTGCCGAACCGGGGCGAGGTGGCCGGGATGGGGATACCGGAGGGTGTGACGCTCGTCGCGGGGGGCGGTTTCCATGGGAAGAGCACGCTCCTCTCGGCGCTCGCGTGGGGCGTCTACAACCACCTGCCGGGGGACGGCCGGGAGCTCGTGGTTGCGCGGTCTGATACCGTCAAGATACGCGCTGAGGACGGGAGGAGCGTGGCGGGGGTGGACATCTCGGCCATGATCGGGGAGCTGCCCGGCGGGAGAAGCACGGATGACTTCTCGACGCCGAACGCCTCCGGCTCGACCTCCCAGGCGGCGAACATAGCGGAGGCGCTGGAGATAGGCGCGTCGCTCCTCCTGGTGGACGAGGACACGAGCGCGACGAACTTCATGATCAGGGACGAGCGGATGCGCGAGCTCGTCCGCAAGGAGCCCATCTCTCCCTTCATAGACCTGGTCGGGCCGCTGCACAGGACTCTGGGCGTCTCGACGGTCGTCGTGGTCGGCGGCGTCGGCGACTACCTCGACGTGGCGGACCGGGTGATCCTGATGGAGGACTACGAGCCCACCGACGCCACCCCGCGCGCCCGCGAGGTCGTCAAGGAGTTCCCGCCCCGCGCCGCGCTCGGCAACGGGGAGGTGCGCCGGCCCGGAGCCCGCCGCGCCCGGGCCTCCTCCATAGACCTGCGGCGCGGCAGGCGCGAGACGGCGCGCGGCAAGGGCCTCCACACCATCGAGCTCGGGCGCGAGCGCGTGGACCTCTCCTACCTCGAGCAGCTCGCCGAGGCCGGCCAGACGGAGGCGGCTGCCCGGATCATCGGCGAGTTCGTCGCCACGGGCGAGAGGAGGAGGGTGAAGGAGGTCGTCGAGGAGGCGCTGAGCTCCGTAATGGAGAACGGCCTCGACTCCCTGGGCAACTTCCGGGGGCACCCCGGGGAGTTGAGCCTGCCGCGGGCGCAGGAGGTCGCGGCAGCCATAAACAGGGTCCGTTCGCTCGAGGCGCGCCCGGAGGTCGGTTAAGCCCCGAGTCCCGGGACACATATGGAGGGCGTCCCAGGCTGTTATCATTGGGTGCCGGGACGAGAGGAGGATCGGCGAGGCACGTGGAAGATTTCAGCGTCGAAGATGCGGAGCTAGAGAACCCGGTACCGCCCTGGTTCAGGACCAAGGCGGTTGCGGTGCATCTATACACGGCGAGCGGCGCGGTGCTCGCGCTCCTGATCCTGGTGGCGGCCTTCCAGGGCGAGGCGGTGAAGGCGCTGTGGCTGATGCTGGCCGCCCTCGCCATCGATAGCACCGATGGGCTCCTGGCGCGCCGCCTGCGGGTGAGCGAGGCGCTCCCCTTCTTCGACGGGGCGATGCTGGACAACATAGTGGACTACATGACCTACGTCTTCGCCCCGATGGTCCTCCTCTGGAGCGGAGGCTACCTCCCCGAGGGCAACGCCGGGGTGGTCTTCGCCGCTCTGCCGCTCCTGGCCTCGAGCTACCAGTTCTGCCGGGTGGACGCCAAGACCGACGACCACTTCTTCCTCGGCTTCCCGAGCTACTTCAACGTCGTCGCCTTCTACGCCATCGTCTTCGAGCCAGGCCCCGGCACCCTGGCCGCGGTGCTCGTCGCCTGCTCGCTGCTCGTCTTCGTCCCGATCCGCTACGTCTACCCGACCCGCACCATCGCTTTCCGCAGGCTCTCGCTCACGCTCACCGCGCTCTGGCTCGTGAGCTACGCCGTCATCCTCTTCGAGATGCCGGAGCCCGACCCCCTGATACTCGGCTTCTCCGTCCTCTACCTCTGCTACTACTTCGGCCTGAGCCTCTACCTCTCGGCCAAGATGCTAGAGGCGCACAGGGAGCAGGAAGCTACCGAGTAACGCCTCTAAGCTGGCTCCTCAACGCGAAGCCCCGCGCTATACTTGACCATAATAGTCAGCCGGTGGCTTGGAGGAGGTTCTCGGATGGAATCGGCGGGCGTCGCGCAGTTGAAGGCGAGACTTAGCGAGTACCTCTCGCGGGTGAAAGCGGGCGAAGAGGTGCTGGTGACGGACAGGGGTCGGCCGGTCGCCCGCCTCGTCCCGGTCGGCGCCGGTTACGCCCCTGACAACGAAGCGGAGCTCGCGCGGTTGAGGGAGATGGAGCGGGAGGGACTGGTGCGTCTCGGCTCCGGCAGGCTGCCCGAGGGGTTCTTCGAGAAGGAGCGGCCTGCGGACCCTGGAGGAATCCTGAGGAAGGCCGTGCTGGAGGAGCGGGAGGAAGGCCGCTAGGCGGTGCGGTTCTGGGATACGTCGGCGATCATGCCCCTCGTCTCGCGCGAGCCTCTCTCGGACGAGATGCGCCGGTTGCTGGAAGAAGACGTAGGGATGGTGGTCTGGTGGGCCACGCGCGTGGAGTGCGTCTCGGCGATCTCGCGGCGCACCAGGGAAGGCTTGCTCGGTCCCGAAGGCGAAGCGTCGGCGCGTGGGCTGCTCGACGACCTGTCAGGAAGCTGGACTGAGGCACGGCCCACGGCCCGGCTGCGTGCCCTCGCCGAACAGGCCCTCGCCGCTCACCCGCTGCGGGCCGCCGACGCCCTCCAGCTGGCCTCCGCCCTGATCTGGTGCGGAGGCGAACCCCGAGGACGCTCCTTCGTCTGCCTCGACGAACGCCTGAGAACCGCCGCATCCCGCTCGGGCTTCGCCCTGCTTCCCGGCACGCTCGTGTCAGCTTCCCTGTAAGGAATCGGTGCCAACGAGAGGCAGTTGCGAGACTACCTGTGAGGATTGGATCAGCTTCTCACGCCGTAGATGGACCTGAAGTCAGGACGCTCGCGGCGCCTCGGAAGCAAGACGTGACGTAGTTGCGTGCTTTGACGCGCCGCCGCGCCGTTGCTAGTCTCCCCGGCGTAAAGGCGTGAAGAGGGAGAGGACGTGGCGCTCAACGAGGCACTGTTCAAGCGGCTCATCGAGACCCCCGGCGTGCCGGGGCGGGAGGACAAGCAGCGCGAGATCGCCCGCGAGGAGCTCGAGGACCTCACGGACGAGGTCCGCACCGACTCTTTAGGGAGCGTCATCGGCACGAAGCGGGGCTCCGACGGCACGCGCGTGATGATCGCCGCGCACATGGACGAGATCGGGTTCCTCGTCAGGCACGTGGACGAGAAGGGCTTTATCCGGCTCCAGACTCTAGGCGGACACGACCCGGCCAACATGGTCTCCCAGCGCGTCATCGTCACCACCGCGAACGGCGTCTCTTTGCGCGGCGCCCTGCAGCCGGTGCGCAAGCCGCCGCACCTGCAGCAGGAAGGCACGCCGAAGCCCCCCAAAGCCGAGGAGTTCTACGTGGACCTCGGCATGCCGGCCGAGGAGGTGAAGGAGGCGGTTCGCGTCGGCGACTATGTGACGATGGACCGCACGCTCGAGAAGGTCGGGGCCAACTACCTGGGCAAAGCCATGGACGACCGCGTAGGCGTCTTCGTCATGCTCGAGGCGCTGAGGGCGCTGCGCGACCACGAGGCGACGATACACGCGGTAGCTACCTCGCAGGAGGAGGTGGGCCTGAGGGGCGCCGAGGCCAGCGGCTCCGCCCTAGCCCCTACCGTCGTGGTGGCGCTCGACGTGACGCTCGCGATGGACGTGCCGGGCACCGAAGAGGAGGGCAGGATCACGGAGCTCGGCAAGGGCGCGGCGCTCAAGATCATGGACTCCTACTCGATCTCCCACCCCGGGCTCGTCGAGCACTTCCGCGCCATAGCCGAGCGCGAGGGCATCCCGCACCAGACCGAGATCCTGCCCTTCGGCGGCACCGACGCGGGCGGCGTCCAGCGCCTGCACGGCG
>DATACV010000016.1:0-4697 GCA_036258875.1 Rubrobacteraceae bacterium | reverse complement strand
TCACCCGCTGGCAGGCGATGAACTGGGACTACGCGGGCAAGCTCCAGAAGGCCCAGATGGACATCGTGGACCTCCCCGCCGACCTCGACTACACGCTGCCGGAGGTCGAGAGGGGCGGGATTTGACCAGCGACGTCATCGTCGCTGGACTCGGGGGGATGGGGAGCGCCGCCGCCTACCACCTCGCCGGTAGAGGAAAACGGGTCCTCGGGCTGGAGAGGTTCTCCCCCGTCCACGACAGGGGCTCGAGCCACGGCCGCTCGCGTATCATCCGCCAGGCGTACTTCGAGGGGGCGGAGTACGTGCCGCTCCTCCTGCGCGCCTACGAGCTCTGGGAGCGGCTCGAGCGGGAGACCGGACAGGAGCTCATGACGCTCACGGGCGGGCTCATGATCGGACGCGAAGAAGGCGAGCTCGTCTCGGGCAGCGTGGCCAGCGCCGACGAGCACGGCCTACCCTACGAGCTGCTGGACGCGCGCGAGATCCGGCGCCGCTTCCCAGCCTACGCCCCCTCCCCCCAGACGGTCGCCCTCTACGAGAAGAACGCCGGCTTTGTCCGCCCCGAGGAGAGCGTGAGGGCTCACCTGGACAGGGCTGCCTCGCTTGGCGCCGACCTCCGCTTCGAGGAGCCGGTCCTCTCGTGGGAGGCGACCGGTAGCGGGGTCAGGGTGGAGACGCCCATCGATTCCTACGAGGCTGAGCGGCTCGTGATCTCGCCCGGCGCCTGGGCCCCGCGGCTGCTCGCGGACCTTGGCCTTCCGCTCGAAGTCACGCGGCAGGTGATGTTCTGGTTCGAGCCCGTGGACGGCCTCGACCTCTTTCTCCCGGAACGCTTCCCGATCTTCATCTGGGAGCCGGACGACGGGAACATGTTCTACGGCTTCCCGGCCCAGGACGACGACAGCGGCGTGAAGGCCGCCTTCTTCAGGGCCGGCGGCGTCCCAACAGACCCCGAGACTATAGACCGGGAGGTGCGCGAAGAGGAGGTGGACTTCCTCCGCGGCTACCTCGCCGAGCACGTCCCCGACCTGGCGGGCCGCTGCCTCGACGCGAAAGCGTGCATGTACACCAACACGCCGGACGAGCACTTCGTGATCTCGCCGCACCCGGAGCACCTTCAGGTCGCCGTCGCCTGCGGGTTCTCGGGGCACGGCTACAAGTTCTGCGGCGTGGTCGGCGAGATCCTCGCGGACCTCGCCACCGAAGGCTCCACCCGCCACCCCATAGACCTGTTCTCCCCGGCCCGCCTCCAAGGGGCCGACGCGCGGGGTTAGCTGTGGAGATGCTCGGCGCGAAGGAGACCGGTGCCCGTCTACCGTACATTGACCTGGCCGAATCGATCCGGGAGGTCGCGCTCGAGCGCGGGTCGGGCGATGTACGGGCCCCTGCCAGGACGGCGCTACCCCTCCCCGAGGGAGCTGTCCTGCTCGTCATGCCCGCCTCCGGCGGGGGCCTCGCCATAACCAAGCTGGTGACGGTGCACCCGGAGAACGCGCGTGGCGGCCTGCCGACCATCCAGGGTGAGGTGATCGTGATGGAGGCCGCGACGGGCCGGAGGCTCGGGGTTCTGGACGGCGGCGTCGTCACCGCGCGGCGCACGGCGGCGCTCTCGCTGCTCGCCGCGCGCGAGCTCGCCCCCCGCCCGAACGGGCCGCTCCTGATCGTGGGCGCCGGCTCCCAGGGCCGCGCCCACCTCGAGGCCTTCCACGAGGGGCTCGGCACCTCGAGGGTCTTCGTGAGCTCCCGCACCCGGGAGCGGGCCGAAGCGCTGGCGGAGGACGCGGAGAGGCTCGGCCTGGAGGCGCGGGTGGTCGAAGAGCCGGGCGAGGCGCTGGGCGAAGCGAGCCTAGTGGTCACCGCCACTACGAGCCGCGAGCCCGTGCTGCCCGAAGGCGTCAAGGAGGACACCTTCGTCGCCGCCGTCGGCTCCTTCGAGCCAGGTGCGGCGGAGCTCCCTGCCGGGCTTGTGGCGCGCGCGGCGGTCGTGGTAGACACCCTCGAGGGCGCGAGGGAGGAGGCGGGGGACCTGATCCAGGCCGAAGAGGCTGGCGCCTTCTCGTGGCGCAACGTCACCCAGCTTGAGGACGCCCTCCGCGCCTCGGAACGCCCCGAGGGGCCGGTGGTCTTCAAGAGCGTGGGACACGCCCTCTGGGACCTGGCCGCCGCCCGGACGGCCTTCGGCGATTAGTCACGACCGGCGCGCACCCTTCCGGCGCCCCGCACGTATAATCTGGTGACCCGGATCTCCACGAGGAGGAAAGATGGTCGCGAGGTCCCTCTCTACGACGCTGTTGCTCGCCGCATGGTTGGCATTCCTCGCACCGTTCGCCGCTGCGCAGGGCTCGGACACTGTATTCGACGAGGCAGGTGCGCTCAGCCCATCCGAGGAGGGGGACGTCCAGGCGGCCTTCGAAGATGCTGGCGCCGAGTCGGGCGAACCGCTCTACGCCTTCCTGGAATCGGACACGAACGTCGAGAGCATGGAGGAGCAGCAGGAACTGCTCGTGGAACGGGCGCAGGAGGCCGGTGCTCCGTCGGACGCCGGCGTGATCCTGGTAGACACGGAGGACGAGTGGGTCCAGACGTACAACGTAGATCAGTCAGTCTACGACGCCATGAGGCCCCATTTCAGCGAAGGGGACTTCGCCCAGGGGCTCATAGCGGGCGCCGCGCAGTACGAGGACAGCCTGAGCGTCCTGCCCGAGCTCTTGACCACAGGCGGCGTGCTCGCAGCAATCGTGGCACTGGCCGGGGGCGCGTTCTTCTTGAGGAACCGGCGTCGCAGGGAGCGGGAGCTCGCCGAGCAACGCCAGCTCGCTGAGAAGGAGTTCGCCGAGCTCACGGAGCGGATGGACGCCTTCGGCGAGAAGGAGCGCCTCGTCGCCGGCTACCTGGAGGCCCAGAGGCCGCTGCTGGACCACAGGAGCGAGGAGGAGGTGGAGGCGAAGATACGAGATGCCCGCAGCGCCGGCTTCGGCCGCGAGTTCAACGAAGCCGCCGCCAGCCTCTCCTCCGACCCGGGGACGGCACGCGAGAAGATCTCCAGCGGTCGCCGGTTGCTCGATGGCGCGCTCGGGGGGCTGGACGAGGCAGAGGCCACCATCGACCACTACCGCGCCGCCGACGAGGCCCTCGAGGGCAAGCTGCGCGTGGCCACCGAGGAGATAGACGTCGCGGAGATCGCCGAGAGGTCTGCCCGCAATGCTGGCGCCTCCGTGGAGAGCCAGGACCTGCGCCGCGAGTACGCCCAGATCGCCAACGAGACGGCCGACCGCGCCACCCGCCGCGACGAGTTCGACCCGCGCGAGGCCCTCGCCGCGGTGGACGCGCTTATCGGGAAGGCCCGCGACCGCCGGGCCGCGATGGAGGCCGAGGTCTCGGCCCGCGCCGCCCTCCCGGAGGAGCGCTCCTCGTCGGAGGACGCGCTCTCGCGGGCGCGGGAGACGCTCGAGGAGTACGGCCGCGCCTACGCGACGGCGGTGAACGACTGGGGACCCGCAGCTCTCGAGAAGGCCCCTACCCCCGAAGAGCTCTCCACGGACCTGCGTCGCGCCTCCGCCGTCGTGGAGCAGTCCAGGGCGGCGGAGGCCGCGGGGCGCTTCGCCGAGGCTCGTTCGCTGCTGGAGGAGGCCGCGCAGATGGCCCGGATCACCATGCAGGCCCCGGGCGCGCTCAAGGCGGTAGTGGCGGAGGCGGACCGGCGCAGGCGCGAGGGCGAGAAGAAGCTCGCGGAGCTCGAGGCCCGCCTGGAGCGCGCGAAGGCCAACAGCTACCGTATGGGCCCGCGCCAGAGGCGCCAGCTCAGGGACTACGAGCGCCGGCTCGACGACGCCCGCGGCGGCTTCTTCGGCGCCGACTGGCTCACCGCGCTGCTCGTCTTCGAGGCCCTCGACACCGACTACGTCCACGTGGACGCCCCCGGCGGAGCGTTCGGGGAAGGTGGCTTCGGCGACGGCGGCGACTGGGGCGGAGGAGACTGGGGGGGCGGATTCGGCGGCGGGGACTTCGGTGGCGGCGGCGACTTCGGCGGCGGGGGTTTCTGAAGTCAGGCACCAGGTTACAGGTTTCAATTCATAGGCCGGTAGCGACGCCCGCGCTCGCCGCAAGCCACCGCCATCTTCGCGCGGCAGGACTGCACGTTTGACGCTGGCGAGCTCAGCCTCGTGCACCCGCTTCAGGCGCCTGAGACCCGATGCCTGAAGCCGCGGTGGGCGAAAGGCAGGCCTTCCGCCAACCAGAGAGCAAAATAAGTGTAATAGCGTATACATTCGGGGGCGGGAGGGTATATAGTAGGCGTGGGCGTGAGAGGAGCGGTCTATGCAAGAAAACGTGATCAGGTCTGAGCCCCTGACGAGCATAACTGTCGGGCGCGAGAGCGAAGAGATGTGCTTGCTTGCAAAGTTCTTCAACGGGTTCGCCAACTCGACCCGGCTCTCGATACTCTTGCTGCTGTCCCAGCGGGGCGAGATGAAGGTAGGCGAGCTCGTCAGCGAGCTGGGGGCCCCCCAGCCCCGGGTCTCGGACCACCTGCGGTGCCTGTCCTGGTGCGGCTACGTAGAGGTGCGGCGCGAGGGGCGCAACGCCTTCTACTCCGTGGCCGACGACCGGGTCCTCGAGGTCCTCAAGCTGGGCGAGGCGCTGCTACGGGATAACCTGGATCGCGTCGAGTCCTGCGAGGAGAACGAGGGGGGCTGCTGA
>DATACV010000015.1:0-11895 GCA_036258875.1 Rubrobacteraceae bacterium | reverse complement strand
GGCCGCCCAGATCTACGGCGCCTCGCAGTTCAACTACGCCAGCTACGTCGTCGCCGCGCTGCTCTTCGTCCTGATCACCATCCCCCTCGCGCGCTTCACGGACCGCCTGATCGCCCGCGACAAGCGCCGCCGTCAGGCGGGGGCCGTCGCGTGATGGGCCAGGCCCGCGGCGAAGCCGCGGCCCTCGTCCTCGAGGGTGTCCGCAAGTCGTTCGGGGAGAACGAGGTCCTTCGCGGCATCGACCTCGTCGTCGAGCCGCACGAGGTGGTCTGCCTGATCGGGGCCTCCGGCTCCGGCAAGTCCACGCTGCTGAAGTGCGTGAACCTGACGGAGCCCGTTGACTCGGGGCGCATAGTGGTCGAGGGGGAGGAGATCACCGCCCCCGGCGTCGACGTGAACCGCGTGCGGCGCAGGATCGGGATCGTCTTCCAGGCCTTCAACCTCTTCCCCCACATGACCGTGTTGCAGAACATAATCCTCGCCCCGCGCCAGGTACTGAAGATGGACCGTGGCGGCGCGGAGAAGCGAGCCCTCGAGCTGCTCGAGCGCTTCGGACTGCTAGACAAGAGGGACGAGTACCCCGACCGTCTCTCGGGCGGCCAGCAGCAGCGCGTCGCGATCGTGCGCGCGCTCGCCATGCGTCCGAGCTTGATGCTCTTCGACGAGGTGACGAGCGCGCTCGACCCCGAGCTCGTCGCCGAGGTCCTCGGCATCATAAGGGAGCTCGCGGACGAGGACATGACGATGCTCATCGCCACCCACGAGATGGGCTTCGCCCGGGATATCGCTAACCGGGTGTGCTTCCTCTCGGAGGGCAGGATCCTGGAGCAGGGACCGCCCGAGAAGATCTTCACCTCCCCCGAGGACCCGCGCACCCGCCGGTTCCTGCAGCGCATCATCGCCGCGGGCCGCCTCTAGAGCGGTTTGCCAAGGGATCGCGTCTCCTGCGGAGCAAGGCTTCGAGGTATTGAGGGCAGGTAACCTGCCCCGTCAAGAGC
Organism: Rubrobacteraceae bacterium; assembly: GCA_036258875.1. Classification (GTDB taxonomy): domain Bacteria; phylum Actinomycetota; class Rubrobacteria; order Rubrobacterales; family Rubrobacteraceae; genus JALYGY01. Next base: position 10,897 of record DATACV010000015.1, on the reverse strand, counting down.
ACCCCTGAAAACCTAAGAACCTGTATATCTGAGGCTCATACTCTCTGCACATCGCACTCGACTTCGCCCGTGCCCTAAACTTACGCCCGTGGGAGGCGAGAGGCCTAACGAGGAGAGCGGCACGGAGGTACGGGAGCACCTGGCCAACGAGCGCACGCTGCTCTCGTGGGTGAGGACGGGGGTCGGGCTGATCTCCCTCGGGATCGTGGTCGAGCGCGCCGGCTCCTTCGTGAGCGCCGGCACCGGGAACCCGGATGAGCTCTCGGGGATACTCGGGGTGGCGCTCACCCTCCTCGGGTGCCTCGCTCTCGTGCTCGGGGCTGTGCAGTTCCTGCGCAACCGGCGCAGGATCTCCCGTGGCGAGTTCGTCCCGCAGACGGCGATCTACCTAGTCGTCGTCGGCGGCGGCCTGACGCTCGGCGGCTGCTTCGCCCTCTACGTCCTCTACACGCTCCTCGCGGGCTGAGGGGACGCCTCCTCCCTGCTAGAGTTGGGCTCGCAGGAAGGACCCGACAAGGGAGAGAAAGGACTTTGAACAGGACGCTCTACGCTGCGGCGATCGTGGCGATCCTGCTCTTGCTGGTAGCCGCGTGCTCTACAGAGCAGCCCCGGGAAGGGGCCGGCGAAGACCGGCAGGCCGGTGAAGCCCGCGAGAGCCGGGACGGTGGATCCCGGGCCGCAGAGAGCCCCACGGAAGGCGCGAGCCGGCCGGAGCAGGACAGACCCCTCGTCCCCATCGCCCACCTTACCTCCACGCGGGAGAGCGTGAGCGTGGAGGAGCTCTCAGAGAACCGCGAGCTGGCCGTCTCGCGGGGTTCTATGAGCCTGGCGGAGGAGCTGCTCGGAGGCAGCGGCTTCAGGAGCTTCGAGTCGGACGATGCGGTCGTGGACCACGTGAGCCGCGAGCCGGGGGCGCTCGGGCTCGTGCCCTGGGACGAGGTAGGCCCGCGGGTCAGGGCGCTGGCGGTAGACGGTGAGGCGCTGCTGGCGCCGGGGGAGAGGCCTGAGGGATACGTCCTGAGCCCGGGGTCCGCCCCGGGGCCGGACCCCGGCGAGCTGCGGCGCGTGGTAGTGGGCGGGGACATAGTGCTCGACCGCGGCCAGAACTACATGGTCATCCAACAGGGGATGGGGCTGGACTTCCCGCTCGACGGGGGCTACGCGGCGGTAACGAGCCGCGTGCCCGAGCCGAGCGACTACTCGGAGACCGGGATCGTCCACCAGTTCACTGCCGAGCGCACCGGGAGGGCGGGAGCCGTCCGTAGGTACCTCACCAGCGCCGACCTGACGCTGGCGAACCTCGAGAACCCCGTGATCAGGGCCGCGGTCTGGCATCCGGAGGACACGACCTTCACCGGCGACCTCAGGCTGCTCCCCATACTCCAGAACGCCGGCATAGACGGCGTCACTTTAGGCAACAACCACATCCTGGACGCTGGGACCTCGGGGCTAGAAGAGACAATAGTGCACCTCGACGACGCGGGCATCGCCCACGCCGGGGCCGGGATTGACCTCGCCGAGGCGCGGAAGCCCATGACCTTCTCGCTCGGCGAGACGGAGGTGGGCGTCCTCTCCTACCACGGCGTGCCCTCCTACGACTGGTCGTGGGCCACGGAGACGGCCCCCGGCACGGCGCCGATAACGGAAGAGGTCATGATAGAAGACGTGGAGAGGCTGCGCGACGAGGTGGACCTCGTCGTCGTCTCTCCGCACTGGGGCAAGGAGTACATGGCCACCCCGGAGCCCTGGCAGGTGGATTGGGCGCACGCGGCCGTCGAGGCGGGGGCGGACCTGGTAATAGGCGGGCACGCCCACTGGCCCAAGGGCATCGAGGTGTACGAGGGGAAGCCTATCTTCTACGGCGTGGGCAACTTCCTCCTCGACCAGTCGTGGTCGGAGGAGACCTCGACCGGGATCTTCGCCGAGGTCACGCTCTACGGGGACCGCGTGATACAGATCCGGGCAGTCCCCTTTATCCTCCTGGACTACGCCCAGCCCAACTTCCTCACCGCAAAAGGCGGCGGTAACAGGGCGCTGCGCAAGGTCTACGCCGCCTCTCTAGGCCCCGAGTTCGAGGCGTACAGACCCCCCTCCACCGCCCCGAGCACGGCTTCTGCCTCCGCCGCCAGCACCGCAGGGAGCGCCAGCCCGAGCCCCTGAGAGCCACACGATGTGGTGCCTGACACCGAATCGGAACACAAAATGGTCCGAAAGGTGTAGCACGAAGCTAGCAAGAAGTGGTACGATGTCGGTGGAGTTGTTGAGCCTCTAGTAGGAGGGAAGGGTCCGATGGACTGTAGCTTCGACAACTCTCTGCGGGACTGAGCAAGTCCCGCGGACCGGGTCGATGACCGTTCGCCTTGATAGAGCGGCTTCGTCGGCCCGGATATTTTTTGGCACGCTACGCCCGGCTGCGCCGGGCTCCGCTCGTTAGCACGGCGCTTCGCGCCTTTCGGCCGTCAGCTTCCAGCAAGCCTTCCCGGTCCACGCTTCCTCACGCCGTCCGAGCTGTGGCGCCAGGCGCGTCGGGGGAAGGCTCGAAGGTAAAGATGCTGAATGCTGAGAGCGAGGCCCTTTAGGGCCGACGCGTGCTGACGAGCGAAGGCGTCAGCCTGAGCGTGCTGAGAGCTGCCCGGCGAAGCCGGGCAGCGAGCTTTACTTGAACCTGTACTGGCGGTACATGCTGGCGCTCTCGTCCACGTCGGCCTCCGTCACGTGGTTGCGCCCGCGGGAGGCCACCCGCTCCTCTATACGCTTGCGGATAAAGCGGCGCATGAGAAAGGGGCTGCGCCTTATGCGCCGGTCTGCCTCGGGGTCCCAGGTGATCTGCTGCTCGGACAACCTACACCTCTCTCCAGGAGTGCTCCTACCCGCATTCTATCGTAGCGCGTAGGACCGTTGGCGCCCGCTGGCGGCGTCGTTGATCCGATCCCCACGTTGCAGGATAATCCCAACGCGACGGTTATGCCTTTCGACCGGGAGCATGAACCTTGTGTCGTCGGGCCTGGCGGATCGACCAAGCGCAGCCGGCAGGGCCCCCATCCACAGTGCGCGGGGAGGGTGCCCGATGAGACCCGGTAGGGCTGCGGGCGTCGTGGGCCTGGCCGTCGGGCTGCTCGTAGGTGGCCGTCTGGTGAAGACCTACGACTGGCGCACGCAGTGGACCGTGCCCGCACCGTTGCACGTCGTCTACGAGGCCATGACGTCGCGGAGCGCGGTGCGCGAGTGGTGGCCTTCGATGGAGCAGGTCGAAGACGGCGGGGGCGAGGCGCTGCGGGTAGGCAGCACCGTGGACTTCAGCGTACACCAGGCCCCGGAGGTCGCCCGCCTCGCCCCGCCTTTCAGGATCCACTGCCGCTACACGGACGTGGAGCCCGAACGCAGGCTGCGCCAGGTCGTCACGGGAGATCTGACCGGCGTCCTGGAGACCCTGTTCGACGAGGTGCCATCCGGCACCCGCGTGAGGTTCAACTGGTACGTGCGAGTAACCAACCCGGCCCTCAACCTCCTCGGCTACGCCGCCGAGCGGGTCTACCGCCACAGCCACGACAGCGTCATGCGGGAGGGCGAAGAAGGGCTGCGCCGCTACTGCGCGAAGCGGGCCGGCTCCTAGCCCGGAGGCCGCCGCCCGGGTGATGCGCTTAACGACCGGCGTCGGGCAACACCATTAGAATGAGGGCGTCGTCACCGAGCACGAAGAGGCCGGCCACGCTCGAAGCGAAGAACATAACGCGCCGCTACAGGAGCAGCGGGCGCGGCGTCACGGACGTCAGCCTCCGCGTGGGTAGAGGTGAGATCTTCGGCCTCGTCGGCCCGAACGGCTCCGGGAAGAGCACCCTCCTGCGCGTCCTCTCGACGGCGCTGGAGCCGGAGTCCGGCTCTCTTCGGGTCGGCGGGACGGACGGTATCGGGGAGAAGCGCAAAGTCCGGGCGAGACTCGGGCTCGTGGTGGACCGCCCGACCCACTACGGGGACCTCTCCGGCTGGGCGAACGCCTTCCTCTTTGCCAGCGCCTACGGGATGGAGGAGGAGAAGGCCAACGACGTCCTCGCGGAGCTCTTCGACTACTTCGACCTGGGCGAGTACGCCCAAGACAGGGCGAAGACCTACTCCTACGGGATGGGGAAGAAGCTCGCCCTCATCGAGGCGGTGGCGCACGGCCCGGAGCTCCTGCTCCTGGACGAGCCGTCGCTCGGGCTCGACTACACCTCGCAGCTCGCCTTCCAGAGGAAGGTCCGGGAGCTCGCCGGCGCGGGCGCGGCAATAGTGCTCGCGAGCAACCAGGTGGACGAGGTCGAGGCCCTGTGCGACCGGGTAGCCTTTCTTCACAGGGGAACGATGGTGGCCGAAGGGACGCCTGAGGAGCTCGTATCCTCTCTGCGAGGCGTCAAACGCATAGTGGCGACGCTGCGCAACCCGGTAGAGTACGGCCCCGTCGGGGAGGTAGCCGGGGTCGAGCGGGTCGCTACGGAGGGCAGGAACCTGGTCGTGCACTGCGAGGACCGCCCGAACCTCGTCGCGGACGTGGTCGGGGCGCTGGTGCGCGCGGGCGGGGACATCACGGACCTCGCGGTGCGCCGCCCTAACCTGGAGGACGTCTTCGTGAAGCTAACGGGGGAGGCGTTGAGGCCCGATGAGGCTTGACCCGCCGGACGCCTACTGGAAGAAGGACGCGACGCTCTTCTTCGGGAAGCGGATTGCCCTACTTATAAAGATGGTGTACCCACTGGCGATCATAGTCCCCGTCGCCGCGAGCGGCATCCCGCCACAGTACGCTGCGGCGGTCGTGGGGATAGTGGCGATCATGGCCGGCACCTTCGGGGCCGGGGAGAGCCTCACCTCTGACCTCAACGATGGCATCCTAGCGCGGCTCGCCCTCACCCCGCTCTCGCCTTATCGCCTGGTCTTCGAGATCCTGGCCGTCAACGCCGTCCTGGACTTTCTCCAGCTCCTGCCGGCGCTCCTGGTCGTGTACGCCCTGCACCCCGTGCCCCTCATCTGGGTCTGTGCCGCGACCTTCGCCGTGTTCGCGACGCTCGTGGCGGCCAACTGCATCGGGGTGTTCATAACGAACTTCACCTCCTCGCCGGCGGACGTGCTCCTGTACGCGACCGCGATCCTGTTCCCCCTGATCTACGTCTCCGGCTTCTTCCGCAACCAGACCCCGACCGGTCTTCTCGCTACCCTGCGGGACCTAGTCCCCTTCGCCTACGCGAACGACGCCCTAAAAAGGGTCTTCGGCCTCGCGACCGGGACCACGCCGCTGGAGGTCTTCGTCTACCCGACGATGATCTGCGCCGTCCTCGTCGTGCTCGTCTGCCTGACGGCCCCGCGGCTACTCTCCCAGCGTTCCTAGAGCGGGGAGTTGAGAGGTCTTTAGGCTTTCAGGTATTCAGGTTCTCAGGTTCTTGAGGGCACTTTGCGGGGCGGGCACCTACTCTCAAAGCCTCAACGCCTCAGAGCCTGAAAACCTCATCACGAAAGACCCACGTTTTTGGCTATGAGCCGGTCGAGCCAGCGGTCTGGCAGGAGCCTCGGCACCGTGAAGTTGGCGAACTTGCGGGGCGCGATCGCGTACCTGGTCCTCGGCCTCTCCTTCTCGAAGACCTCGCGGACGAACTCGCCGAACCTCTCCGGGGTGTAACCGTTCCCGGCGAGCTCCCGAGCGTACTCGCCGAACCTGGAGATCGCGCCGGCGTAGTCGGTGTCGGCGTACCTCTCCGCCCCCTCGGCGCCTTTGTCCCAGATCTCCGTCCTCACCGCCCCCGGCTCGATGACGATGACGTCGATGCCGTAGAGGAGCAGCTCCCTCCTCAAGGAGTCGGAGATGCCCTCGACGGCGTGCTTGGTGCCGGCGTACGCGCCGATGAACGGAGAGGCTATCTTGCCGCCGACGGAGCCTACGTTGACGATCCTGCCCGGCTCGTGCGTCCGGGGTCTCTTCGCGCCGAGCAGCGGCAGGAATGCCTGCGTCACGGAGATCAAGCCTATAACGTTGACCTCGAAGTGCGCCCGCACCTCTTCGAGCGGCTGGTGCATGAGCGGACCCCCGATGGCGGTGCCCGCGTTGTTGACCAGGCCCGCCAGGCCCGAGCCGTCCAGCGCGTCCCCCACCTCCTCGGCCGCCCGGAGCACGGCCTCGCGGTCGGTTACGTCGAAGAGGAGCGGGGTGAAGCTCGCGCCGAGCTCCGCCCGCAGCCGCTCGGCGTCCTCCTCCTTGCGCACGCTCCCGAAGACGCGGTAGCCGCGGCGCGTGAACTCCTTCGCCGTGCCGTAGCCGATCCCCGACGAGGCGCCGGTTATGACGATAGACCTCATACCTGACTCCTTTCCTACGCCGCCGGCTCGCGAGATTCCGGGCTTGCCTGCCAAACCCGCTCTCGGAAGATTTTTCCTCCGCCCGCAGGCGTGTTCAATACGGTTTTCCGTTGTGTTAGCATGCCGAAGGGCTCAAGGAACGTTCTGGGGGAAAGGTAGGAGGGTCTTATGGGCAATCGTCTTGGCCGGTACGGCGTCTGGGTGCTCGTCGCCATCGTGGGGGCCGTGTGCTGGGGGATGCTGGCCCTGAGCCGCGGCGAGACGGTGAACGCCGGGTGGCTGCTGTTCGCGGCGATCGCCTCCTACGCCATCGCCTACAGGTTCTACGCCCGCTTCATCCAGAGGCGGGTGCTCGAGACCGACGACTCACGGGCGACGCCCGCCGAGCGGCTCAACAACGGCCGCGACTACGAGCCTATGGACCGGCGGGTGCTCTTCGGGCACCACTTCGCTGCCATAGCCGGGGCCGGGCCACTAGTGGGGCCGGTACTTGCGGCGCAGATGGGGTTCTTGCCTGGGACGGTCTGGATCATCGTCGGCGTCATCCTTGCCGGCGCCGTGCAGGACATGACCACGCTCTTCTTCTCCCTGCGGCGGGACGGCAAGTCGCTGGGGCAGATGGCGCGCGAGGAGATCGGGGTGATCGGGGGGGCTGCGGCGCTCGTCGCGGTGCTCTCCATAATGGTCATATTGCTCGCCGTGCTCGCCCTCGTCGTGGTGCTCGCGCTCGCCGAGTCGCCGTGGGGGTCTTTCTCCATCGCGATGACGATACCGATCGCCATCCTCATGGGAGTCTACCTGCGGTTCTTGCGGCCTGGGCGGGTGATCGAGGTCTCGCTCATCGGGGTAGGGCTCTTGATCCTGGCGATCATCGGCGGCGGTTGGATCTCCGAGTCATCCCCCTACGCCGACGCGTGGACCTTCAGCGGGAACCAGATCACCTTCGCCCTCATAGCCTACGGTTTTGTAGCCTCGGTCCTTCCGGTGTGGGTCCTCCTGGCCCCGCGCGACTACCTCTCGACCTTCATGAAGATCGGGACCATACTATTGCTCGCCATCGGCATAGCCATAACGCTTCCCGCGATACAGATGCCGCGGGTAACCGAGTTCGCCGCTACCGGCGAGGGTCCGGTCTTCGCCGGACCGCTCTTTCCCTTCGTTTTCATCACGATCGCGTGTGGCGCCCTCTCCGGTTTCCACTCGCTCATAGCCTCGGGGACGACGCCCAAGCTAATCCAGAAAGAGTCGCAGGTGCGCCTGATCGGCTACGGGGCGATGCTCATGGAGTCGTTCGTCGCGGTCATGGCGATGATCGCCGCGACCACCCTCGACCCGGGCATCTACTTCGCGATGAACGCCCCGGCCACCGTCCTCGGCGACACCGTGCAGTCCGCATCTCAGGCGGTCAACGGCTTCGGCTTTTCGGTGAGCCCGGAGACGCTGCAGCAGACCGCGCAGAACGTGGGCGAGGAGAGCATCGTCGGACGGACCGGCGGGGCGCCGACGCTCGCGGTGGGCATCTCCGCGATCTTCTCCGGCGTCGTCGGCGGGACAGCGTTGCAGGCGTTCTGGTACCACTTCGCCATCATGTTCGAGGCGCTGTTCATTCTGACGACCGTCGATGCCGGAACCCGCGTCGGGCGGTTCATGATCCAGGACCTCGTCGGCAACGTGTGGCGGCCCTTCGCCCGCACCTCCTGGCTGCCTGGCAACATCATCGCGAGCGCCCTGATAGTCGCGGCCTGGGGCTACTTCCTCTACGCCGGCGTCAACGACCCGCAGGGCGGCATCTACACGCTCTTCCCGCTCTTCGGGATCGCCAACCAGCTCCTGGCGGCGGTCGCGCTCACCGTCGGGACCACCATCCTCATCAAGATGGGCAAGCTCAGGTACGCGTGGGTTACGGCGCTGCCGCTCGCCTGGGACGCCGCCGTCACGCTCTCGGCCAGCTGGTACAAGATCTTCTCCCCGGATCCCCTGATCGGCTTCTTCGCCCAGAGGAGCGCGGCGATAGAGGCGGCCCGCAACAACGAGCTCTACGGCAACGCCACTAACCAGGCGGACGTGCAGCAGATCATCACGAACTCGACCGTGGACGGCATCCTCTCCATAGTGTTCGCGCTGGCGATAATCGTCGTGATCCTGGACGCCGCCCGCGTGTGGTTCGGGCTCATCGTCGGCGGCAAGGAGCCTGAGCTTAGCGAGGCGCCGTGGGAGGAGTCGCGCCTGGACTCGGAGGGCAACGAGATAGAGCGCGAGCCCGTCGGAGCGAGGGGCTAGGGAGACACGATGACCCTCGACTCCCTGCTCAGGCCCTTCCGCTACGCGTGGGAGTACCTGAAGGAGATCTCGGGCGAGAACGCCTACGACCGCTACCTGCTCGTCCACACGGCGACCCACCCGGAGAAGCCGCCGATGAGCCGCGGGGAGTTCTACCGCCACCGCCAGGACGAGAAGTACAACAACCCCGGCAGCCGATGTCCGTGTTAGCGCCACAGTAGCGGGCCGGTCGGGTCCGCGAGGTAGCTCTCAGCAGTCAGCGGTCAACCATCAGCCTAATGGTGGTTGGCCGCTGTTCTTGGCCCAAGAGTGACGGCCACCTGCAACGCGATGAGCACGCTGTTCGCGCCAGACAAATTGGTTGACCGTCGATCTCTCGACGGTCAACCAAGAGCTGATAGCTGAAAGCTGACGGCTATCTACCCGCTCCTCTTGAGCTTCCCGGTGCGCTTGGCGTAGCGCTCGCCGAGGTGGAAGATAAAGATCCCCAGCGGCACGAAGACCGCGCCCATGATCAGGAGCGGCCAGATGCTCTCCCAGAGCTCTACTACGCCGGCCCCCTCTTGCAGGGCGGCCCGCGCCCCCTGCAGGGCGTAGGTGACGGGGGAGACGGTGGCTATGGCCTGCATCCAACCCGGGAGCACGTCGACCTCGTAGTAGACGCCCGAGACCAGCAGCAGGACCGAGGAGACTATGTAGCTGACCTGCTGGCCCTTCTCCGGGGAGAGCAGCGGGAGCACGGCGGCGACTATCCCGAAGCCTACCAGCGAGACGCTGCAGACCGCGAGGACGAGCAGCGCGCCCCAGTAGTTCGCGTTAGACAGGTCCAGCATCTCGCCGAAGAACAGGTAGCAGACGCCCAGGGTGACCACCGTCTGCAGGATGCCGTAGAGGACGGCGTAGAGGCCCATCCCGAGGAGGTGGGTCACGCGGCTCGAGGGGCTCATGAAGGTGTACTCGATGGTCCCCTCCCACCGCTCCCAGCTCACCGTCTCGGAGAGGACGTCGAAGAGCATCGAGAGGTAGTTCCACAGGAGGGCTCCGACGAGCAGGTAGGTCATGAGAAAGCGGGTATCCACCGTCCCGCCGACGGCCTCGACGCCGGCGCCGATGAAGGTTATCGCCATGGCGTTCACCGTGACGTAGACGAGCCAGACTATCTCCCACATCAGGTAGCGCTTGGTCAGGAAGTAGTTGCGCTGTACGTAGCCCCAGACGGCAACCAGCTCCGAGAGCCATAAAGGTTTGGGCAGGTTGTGCATCAGGCTTCTCCTTCCGCCGACGCCTCCTCGACGGAGTAGCCGGTCGCGGCCATGAAGGTCTCCTCGAGGGTAGGCACCCGGCCGTTCTTCGCGTAGCGGCGCTTGAGGTCTTCGGGGCTCTCGAGCGCCAGGATCTTGCCGTCCACCATGATGCCGACGCGGTCGCAGAGCTCCTCGGCCTCGTCCATGTCGTGGGTGCAGAGCAGGATCGAGGAGTCGTGAGCCTCCCTGATGCGCCTCACGAAGTCCTGGACGTCCTTCTTGCTCCTCGGGTCGAGACCCGTCGTCGGCTCGTCGAGGAGCATCAGGACGGGGCTGGTCAGGAGCGCGCGGGCGAGCGCCACCTTCTGCTGCATACCGCGGCTCAGGTGCTCCATCGGCTCCGTGGCACGCTTTTGGGCGAAGCCGATGTTCTCGAAGATCTCCTTTATCCTCGGACGCGCCTCGCCGCTCGTCACGCCGTAGAGCTTGGCCCCGTAGAGCAGATTCTCCATCGCCGACATCTTCTTGAAGAAGCTGGCCTCGACGCTGACCCGGTTCATGCTACGCTGTACCTTCTTCGGGTGCCGCACGGCGTCCACGCCGAAGACCTCGACCGAGCCCCTGTCGGGGACGACGAGCGTCGAGACGACGCGCACCAGCGTGCTCTTCCCGCTGCCGTTCGGCCCGAGGATGCCCACCACCTCGCCCCGCCCGACCGCGAGCGAGACCGAGTCGAGGGCGCGCACGACCTCGCCCCGCCGTTTCCTGAAGCTCTTCTCTACGTCGCGCAGCTCTAGTGCGTTCACAAAGCTCTCCTAAAAAGTCTCACTTCCCCGCGAGGGGGCCGGCCTTACAACCGGCCCCTCGCTTCCAGCCTCTCCCAGACGAGTCGCCAGGTCTCCTCTCGCTCGGCGGCCACCGCCAGCTCGAAGAGCCTGCGCGCTATCCGGGCGCGCAGGGATGACGTGCGTCTGGACCGCGCGTACCTCTCGCGCTCGGCCATCCGTCCGGCGAGATCCTGCCGGCGCAGGCCCCGGTCCTCCATCACGTAGTGC
>DATACV010000014.1:0-2272 GCA_036258875.1 Rubrobacteraceae bacterium | reverse complement strand
AGCCGAGAGAAAGAGGGAGTATGAAGCAGGGGTTCCAGACCGTTGTGGCGTCCGGGCTCGACGGCGTCGTGGCCGCCGAGACGCGCCTGAGCGCCGTGGAAGGGGAGGCCGGGGAGCTCGTCATCGCCGGTTTCCCGGTAGCGGAGCTGGCGGGCCGGGCGACCTTCGAGGAGGTAGTCTATCTGCTGTGGCACGACGCCCTGCCCCGCTCCGGGGAGCTGGCGCCGTTCCGGGAGGAGCTCGCCGCCAGGCGGGCGTTGCCTGGCGCGACGCTCGAGCTGTTGCGGGCTGCGGCGGCCGAGAGGGTGTCCGCGATGGACGCGCTGCGTATGGCGGCCGGCACGGTCAGCCTGGGGGGAGTGGAGGACCCTGGTGACGAAGCGCTGGCGCTCGTGGCGCGCATGCCTGCCATCGTCGCGGCTTACTGGCGGCTGGTGAACGGGGAGGAGCCCGTGGCTCCGGACCCGGCGCTCGGACACGCCGCCAACTACCTGTACATGCTCGCCGGGGAGGAGCGGGGGGAGGAGTCCGTCCGCGCGCTCGAGACGTACCTCAACGCGGTCTCGGATCACGGCATGAACGCCTCCACCTTCGCGGCAAGGGTCATCGTCTCGACCCGCTCGGACGTCGTCTCCGCGGTGGTGGGGGCCATCGGCGCGCTCAAGGGGCCGCTGCACGGCGGCGCTCCGGGACCCGCGCTCGACGTGGTATTCGAGATCGGGGAGACGAGCAGGGCCGAGGCCGTGCTGCGGGAGAAGCTCCGGCGCGGCGAGCGCCTTATGGGCTTCGGCCACCGCATCTACAGGGTCCGCGACCCGAGGGCCGACGTGCTGGCGGCGGCGGCGGAGCGCCTGTACGCCACCGAGGCGGACGAGGAGCTCTACGAGCTGGCGCTCGAGGTCGAGAAGACCGCGCTCCGGGTGCTCGCCGAGCACAGGCCGGGCCGGAATTTGCAGACCAACGTCGAGTTCTACACCGCGCTGTTGCTGCACGGGCTTGGGATGCCGGTTGAGCTGTTCACCCCGACCTTCGCCGTCGCGAGGGTCGCGGGATGGACGGCGCACTGCTTCGAGCAGATGGCGCTCGACCGCATCATAAGGCCGCAGTCGGCGTACGCAGGGGAGCGAGACAGGCGGTGGGTGCCGCTCGAGGAGCGGTAATCGCTCGGTTAGTGCCGGACGTCTGGGCCCTGGAGGAACGCCCGGATCTCCTCGTTCACCCGTCCGAGCGCCGCCCTGGAGGGCACGTGCCGGCACCCTCGCAGACACTCGGCGTGCGCCAGGTTGGCGAAGAGCTCCCGTGCCCGCGCGAGCACGGCCCCGGCGGGGAAGAACGGGTCGGCCTCCGCGGCGAACACCGCCACCGGTCCCCGGAAGACACCGAGCTCCTCCGGGGTGGCCATCCGCGGCAGTTGCGCGTCCAGCCTGACGTGCCGGTAGACCGTGCCGAGCTGCCGGGCGAAGGCTTCGTCCGGCTCGGTCAGTAGCGGCCTTGCGGCGCGCAGCATCCGCTCCCGCGTCGGTCGCAGGCGGTAGAGGACCATGGGCACCATGACCTCGACCAGCATGCGGCGGGTCGGGCCTGTCGCTATACCCGATGGCACGACCAGCGCGGCGCGGGAGACGCGCTCGGGTGCGTAACCCATCGTCCTCAGGATGATGCCGGCGCCGTAGGAGACGCCGACGAACGGCGGGCGTTCGAGCCCCAGGCCATCCAGGACGTCCTCGACCCACCACGCGTGGCCGTAGCCTCCCGCCCCGGGCCTGTCTTGCGCGCTCTTTCCTGGCTGCCCGACGATGTCAGGGGCGTAGAGGCGGTAGTCTTCGGCCAGCGGCAGGAACCACCCGAGGCACGTGGGATTGAGAAAGTTGCCGCCCGGCAAGACCACCACGGGCGGGGCGTCCCCCGGTCCGACCGCCAGCACGTGGGTGTCGCCCAGGCGCGTGCCCACCGTCAGGTCTTCGTGCTCGACGCCGAGACGGGCCACCTCCTCGTCGTAGAGGCGCAAGATCTCGGCTCTTCCTCGTGGGCTCTTGTAGATGGAGGTGGCCATCGCGCCCTGAAGTGTCGCACCGACGGCGACCGAGCGCGTCGTCCGAGGCCGGAGAAAAAACGAGCCCCCGGAGACAAGTCCGGGGGCCGTACCCTTCTGAGTGCTACGCAGGTATCCCGTTTTCAGCACGTCCGCCTGCAACTACCGAAGAGGCGGAAAATAGGTAACCCAGGATCCCGCAGGGATTTGGGCGGGTCTAGGTCAGAGCCACCTCTCCCA
>DATACV010000013.1:0-3350 GCA_036258875.1 Rubrobacteraceae bacterium | reverse complement strand
ATCTCCTGGAAGGTCTTCCCCAGCAGCTCCTCCCTCTCGTAGCCTGCGATCTCGCAGAGCTTGTCGTTGACCCTGAGCCAGCGGCCGTCCGACGCTGCCTGTCCGACGCCCACCGCCGCCTGCTCGAAGGTGGCCCTGAAGCGCTCCTCGCTCTCTTTGAGCGCCTCCTCGAAGCGCTTGCGCTCGGTTATGTCGTACTGGATCCCGAGCCAGTACAGGGGACCGCCCTCCTCGTCGCGCACCAGCACCGCCTCGTCGCGGACCCAGACCACCGAGCCGTCCCTGGCGAACTTCCGGTACTCCACCTCGAAGGGCTTCCCCGTTTCGTCGGTGCGGGCCTCTTCGGCCAGCACCCGCTCACGGTCTCCGGGGTGCAGCGTCCTGAGCCAGTGTTCCTCGTCCACGACCTCCGCCGGGTAGCCGAACATGGTCTCGTACTGCGGGCTCATGTAGGTGACGGCCTTCGGGGTGGCGGACTCGAGAGGCTCCTGGATGTAGGTTACGGCCGGGATCTGCTCCACGAGCGTCCGGTAACGGGTCTCGGCCCTCTTGCGTTCGGAGATCTCCCTCTGCGCCGCCTCGTAGAGGCGAGCGTTGTCCACGGCGAGGGCGGCCCGACTCGCGAGCTCCTCGGCGAACCGGAGGTCGGCGCGCCCGTAGCGCCTCCCCGACTCGGCCGAGACGAGCGTGATCGCCCCGAGCGTGCGCCCGCGGGCGACGAGCGGCACGATCATCGCGGAGGTGAAGCCGAGCTCGCGCATGATCCGGAGGTGCTCGGGGTCGCGGGCGGCCGCCGCGAGCATCTGGGCCGGGATCTCCGGGTAGAGCTCGGACCGCCCGCTGCGCAGCACCTCGGACAGCCCCCGCGGCGCGTCCTCGTCGGGCGGGTAGCGCTCCTGCAGCTCGTGCGCCCACGCGACCTTCTCCGGGTTCTGGTGCTCGACCGCCAGCCGGTGCACACCGCCGTCTTCCTCGAGGACGTCCACGGCGCACCAGTCAGCGAGCTGGGGCACCGTCAGGCGCGCCACCCCGGCCAGCGTGGACCGGTAATCGAGCGAGGAGGAGAGCTCCGTGCTGGCCTCGGAGAGGAAACGCAGCGCCTCCTCGGCCCGCCTGCGCTCCTCCACCTCGCGCAGCTCGCGTTCGATCGCCGGGCACAGCCGCGCCATGTCCTCCTTGGTGACGTAATCCTGGGCTCCGGCCTGCATCAACTCGACGACGGCGTCCTCGCCGATCTTGCCCGAGACGACGACGAAGGGCGTGTCGTAGCCTGAGCCCCGCAACACCTCGAGGGCGGCGAGCGCCCCGAAGCGGGGCATGTGGTAGTCGGAGAGGACTACCTCCCAGAACCCCTCCCCGAGCGCCTCTTCCATAGCCTCGGGGGTCTCCACCCGCTCGTAGTCGGGCTCGTAGCCGCCCTTCTTGAGCTCGCGCAGCAGCAGCAGCGCGTCGTTCTCGGAGTCCTCGACCAGCAGGACGCGCAGGGGCTTGCCGCTCACTGGACCTCCGCCTTTCTCGGCGGGGGCGTGGCTCCCTGGCGCCGCCCGCCGCCCAGCGTGAAGTAGAAGGTGGCGCCCTCCCCCACCTCGCCCTCGGCCCACACCCTCCCGCCGTGGCGGTGAACGATCCTCGCCACGGTGGCGAGCCCTATGCCGGTCCCCTCGAACTCGTCCGGGCCGTGCAGGCGCTGGAACGCCCCGAAGAGCTTGTCCGCGTAGGCCATGTCGAACCCCGCCCCGTCGTCGCGCACGTAGTAGGCTACGTCCCCGCCATCCTGGGTGACGGCGCCGAACTCTATGGTCGCCTCGGCCTCTTTCTGGGTGAACTTGAACGCGTTGCCGAGCAGGTTTCCGAGCGCCACCGCCAGCAGGTTGGCGTCCCCGAAGGCCACCACGCCCTCTTCGGCGACGAACCTCACCCTCCGTTCGGGCTGCGCCCCCTTGAGCTTCCGGACGATGCCCCTCGCCATGGCGCTAAGGTCGATCACCTCCCTCCGCAACGGGCCCCGGCTCACCCGCGAGAGGTCGAGCAGATCTTCTATGAGGGTGTCCATGTGCCTGCTGGCGGCGCGCACCCTGCCGAGGTAGTCCTCGCCTTCCTCGTCGAGCCTGTCGGCGTAGTCCTCCAGGAGTATCCGCGAGAAGCCGTCTATGGTCCTCAAGGGGGCCCTCAGGTCGTGGGAGACCGAGTAGGAGAAGGCCTCCAGCTCCCTGTTCGCCCCCTCCAGCTCCCTGTTCGTCTCCTCCAGGTCTTTGCTCGCGCGCTCGGCCAGCGTGCGGCTGCGCACCAGCAACAAGGTGATCCCGAAGAGCAGAAAGCTCACCGCTACGCCGCTCAGCAACACGAAGAGGGGCAGGTCGCCGCCGGCGTCTTCCTCGAAGCCGGGCAACGTGGCGAAGTACAGGCTCCACTCGCGCCCGGCCACCTCGATCGTGCTCTCCTCGGAGAACTGA
The DNA here is from genome assembly GCA_036258875.1 of Rubrobacteraceae bacterium. Taxonomy (GTDB): domain Bacteria; phylum Actinomycetota; class Rubrobacteria; order Rubrobacterales; family Rubrobacteraceae; genus JALYGY01. The sequence goes on along the minus strand of DATACV010000013.1, from coordinate 897 downwards.
GGCTCGCTGCCGCCGCTCCCGGCCCGCTTTACACGGTCGCTGTTGTAGAGGGGCTGGCTGGAGGCCACGTCCTGGCTGTCGTAGAGCTCGAAGTCTATGGCCGGGTCGAAGCCTCCCCCGAGGACGCCGTCGAGCAGCCCGTCCCACCTGAAGAAGCCGACGACGAACCCCCTCAGAGCGCGCCTCCGCTCGCCGACCGTGCCCTGCGGCTCTCCTTCCCGGTAGACCGGCAGGTACACGGCGAAACCGGGCCGCAGGGCGAGGTCCGCGGGGGAGCCCGGGGAGGGCTCGGTCAGCACGTTGACCGTCCCCGTCGCTCGCGGCGAGCCGGAATCGCGCGCCGCGTCCATGGCGGCCTTGTGGGCGGGCTCGGTGTACAGGTCGTAGTTGACCCTCATCTGGTTGGCTTCGTCCAGGGGTCCCACGAACTTGAGCGGGATGTAGGCGGGGCGCTCCCCGCCGGGGTCGAGGTCGGGCCGCAGCACACCAAGCCCCCGCGTCTCCCTGACGTAGGCCTCCCTCTCTGCGGGCTCCAGGTGCTCCGCGAAGCCGAGAGCTTGCAGGCCCGAGAGACGGTCCCCCGGCTCAATGCCCCTGACGTAGCTGTCCCACTCCGCGCGGTCGACCGACCGGCTGGCGTAGAGGAGCCCGCGGGCGCCGAAGATCGCGTCGAGGTAGGCCTTGGTACGCCTCTCTATGGCCTCGCGGGTGACCTGGGCAGTCTCCTCGAAGCGCGCCTGGGTCTGCTCCTCGGCGGTCTGACGCACGTAGTACCACGCGAGGGCGGTGAGGAGGAGCGCTATGAGGAGCACACCGTAGGCGGGTGCCCCGCGGCGCAGGTGGCGCCCCAGACGGACCGGCCCCGACCGCAGCGCGGCGCCGAACCTACCCACCCGC
>DATACV010000012.1:0-1950 GCA_036258875.1 Rubrobacteraceae bacterium | reverse complement strand
CAGGCATCAGGTCTGCAGGAACGAGCTGGTTCGGATGAGGGGAGCGGCGTGAGCCGGCTGCACGTGCTCAAGGTGTTCGTGGGCGAGGGAGGCGCCGGAGGGAACCCGCTGGGCATGTTCCTGGATGGCGGCGAGGTTCCGGAGGGGGACCGTCAGGCCGTCGCGGCGGACCTCGGCTTCTCGGAGACGGTGTTCGTCGAGGACGCGAGCGAGGGGAGGCTGCGCATCTTCACCCCTACGACGGAGCTCCCGTTCGCCGGGCACCCGCTGGTCGGCACGGCCTGGCTGCTCGCCCACGAGGGGCTGGAGGTGTCCCCCTTGCGTCCGCCGGCGGGGGAGGTTGCGGTCCGGTTCGACGGTGATCTCACCTTTATCACCGGGCGCCCGGAGTGGGCGCCGCTTTACGAACATATCGAGCTTGGCTCCCCGGCCGAGGTGGAGGCGCTCGACGGCCCACCCGAGGGCCACGACCACGCGGGGGTGTGGGCCTGGGAAGACAGAGGCGCCGGGCGTATCCGCGCAAGGGTGTTCCCCCTGCGGATAGGCATAATGGAAGATGAAGCTACGGGAGCCCATGCCGTCAGGCTGGCGGCCCGGCTGGGGCGGGAGATCGTCATCCGCCAGGGCGAAGGGTCCCTGATCCTGGCCGAGCCGAGGCCCGACGGCACGGTGGAGATCGGCGGCCGGACCGAGCTGGTCGAGACACGCGAGTATTGAGGAGGACAGTCCTGTGATCGAGGCGGAAAAACAAACCTACGAGCACATCCTGGTCGAGGCCGACGGCCCGATAGCCCGCGTCACGATGAACCGTCCCGACAAACGCAACGCCCTCTCGCTGGCGCACATGCGGGAGCTGACGGACTGCCTGAGGGCCATAGGCGACGCCAGGGAGGCGCACGTCGTGGTCCTCGCCGGCAACGGTCCGGCGTTCTGCGCCGGACATGACCTCTCGGAGATGCTCGGGCGCGACCCGGAGGCCTACAGGCGCATCTTCGACGTCTGCTGCGAGCTCATGGAGACCGTGCAGGCGATCCCGCAGCCGGTCATAGCGAAGGTACACGGCGTCGCCACGGCCGCCGGTTGCCAGCTCGCCGCGACCTGCGACCTGATCGTCGCCGCCGAGGAGGCTCGCTTCGCCACGCCGGGGGTCAGGATCGGGCTCTTCTGCTCGACCCCGATGGTCGCTTTGAGCCGCGCGATCGGCCAGAAGAAGGCGATGGAGATGCTGCTCACCGGCGACTTCATCTCTGCCGAAGAGGCCCTCGCCGAAGGGCTCGTGAACCGGGTAGTGCCGGCGGACGAGCTGGAGGCGGAGACGCGTAGGCTGGCGGAGAAGATCTGCGAGGCGAGCCCGCTCGTGGTTGGCGTCGGCAAGCAGGCTTTCTACCGCCAGGTCGAGATGCCCGTCGAGCAGGCGTACGCGTACACGAAGGAGATCATGTCCTTCAACGCCTCCTTCGCCGACGCGCAGGAAGGGATGTGCGCCTTCCTCGAGAAGCGCAAGCCGGAGTGGAAGGGCAGGTAGCCGACGAGCACCATCGCGCGGCCTCGGGAGGAGACGGAGCAGCGGACCAAGGGGCTGCCGCCGTACAACGTCGTCCTGCTCGACGACGACGAACACAGCTACGAGTACGTGATCCTCATGCTCAAGAAGCTCTTCGGGCACTCGATCGCAAAGGCCTACAGGATGGCGCTGGAGGTGGACAGTACCGGCCGGGTCGTCGTCGCGACCACGCACCTGGAGGAGGCCGAGCTGAAGCGCGACCAGATACAGGCCTTCGGCCCGGACCCGCTCATCCCGCGCTGCAAGGGCTCGATGTCCGCAACCGTAGAACCGGCGAGCGGCTGACTGCAGGCATCAAGCTTCAGGCTACAGGCATCAGGTCTCGTACCATGCCGGCCGAAGACCTCCATCTCAGCAAGCGCATCTGACGTTGTAGAGACGCCCCG
>DATACV010000011.1:0-5857 GCA_036258875.1 Rubrobacteraceae bacterium | reverse complement strand
GCCGCGGGGTATGAAGAGCGCCGGCTCGTTCATGTCGCACCAGATCCCCGCGACGCCCCTGTCGAGGAGGGCCCGATGGTTCTCGCCCCACCACTCCCTTGTCTCAGAGTTGGTGAAGTCCGGGAAGGCGCAGATGCCGGGCCACACGGCGTTGTGGTAATCCTCGCCGTCGTTGGTCTTGCAGTAGAGGTCCCTCTCGCGGCCCTCGGTGTAGACGCGGTAGTTCTCGTCCACCTTCACGCCGGGGTCCACTATGGTGACGACGCGGAAGCCCTCGTCCCTGAGGTCGGAGGTGAGCCCCTCGGGGTCGGGGAAGCGCTCCTCGTTCCAGGTGAAGACGCGGTAGCCGTCCATGTAGTGGATGTCGAGGTAGATCACGTCGCACGGGATGTCGTGCTCGCGGAAGCCGCGGGCGACCTCGCGCACCTCGGCCTCGTCCATGTAGCTGTAGCGGCACTGCTGGTTCCCCAACGACCACAGCGGCGGCATGGGGGTGCGGCCCGTAAGCTCGGTGTAGCTCCTCAGCACCTCCGCTGGCGTCGGGCCGCAGAAGACGTAGTAGACGAGATTCCCGCCCTCGGCTCCGTAGTAGGAGCGGCCCTCGTCCTCGAGCGCCAGGTCGAACTCGACGCGGTGCGTGTTGTCGAAGAGGAGGCCGTGGGCGCAGCCGTTGTTCATCGAGAGGGTGAAGGGGATCGAGGAGTAGAGGTTGTTGAAGGAGGCGGTGTGGCCCAGAGGAGGGTCCACGTTCCAGAAGATCTGGTACGATCCCGTCTTCTCGAGCCCGCTGGTCCGCTCCCCGCACCCGAAGTACCGCTCCCCCTCCTCCCGCCGCTTGTATAGCCGCGGCGAGGGGCCAAGCGGCTGGGTGAACACGTCGGCGTCGGGCCGCCGCGAGAAACCCATCCCGAGCCCCTCGTCGTCGACCGCGAACGAGCGCCCGGAAGGGTCGGCGAAAGAGACCCGCAGAGGGTCTAAAGCGATACGCGCGCTCGCCGCGGAGGTGGAGAGCGTAAGCTCCCCTGCCGACCTCTCCATCGAGACCTTGACCGGCCCCCACTCCACTTTCGCTACGGCCTCGGAGCCGTAGCGCGGCGTGCCTCCGTCGGGGAAGGCCCCGACCCTGAAGATGTCTTCGGCGAGGACCGAGACCTCCACGACCGTCGAGCCGCACCTCAGGCGCACGCTGCGGTCGTCGTGGTCCACAAGCTCCGCCGCCCCGAGCGGCTCGTAGGCGCCATCCGTCTGCGGTGGGTTCTCGTAGATCTCGGCCAAGGTCGCTCCCTTCGGTCGCTGAGGCTTTGAGGCTCTAGGTCTTGAGGCTCTAGGTGCCTCCAGTGTCCCCCCGAGCGCGTGACGGGGTTTCTCGCAGGCAAACGATGCACGCGACGGGCAGCCCTGCCTGGGGCCTCAAAACCTTAGTGCCTGACACCCCTTTCAAAACTCTATCTCACGGCCAGCGTCGCGCTCGACTGCCCTGTCGTAGACCACGCGGGCGGCGGCCATGTCTTCGAGGGCCAGGCCCTGGCTGGCGAAGAGGGTTATGTCCTCGGGGCCGCTGCGGCCCTTTACCTGGCCCGCTATGACCTGGCCGAGCTCGTAGATCGCCTCGGGGAGGATCAGGCCGGTCTCTAAAGGGTTGAGGAGGTCGCCGGCCTCGAGGCCGAGCTCCTCGCGCGAGTCTACGCAGACAAAGCTCGCGCGGCGGACTACTTCGCGGTCGATCTCGCTCTTGAACAGGAAGTTCGAGCCAGCCGCGTTGACGTGCGCGCCCGGCCTGAGCCACTCGCCAAGCAGGACGGGCTCCCTCGCCGAGGTCGCGGTGACGACGATGTCCTGGGCGGCGGGCTCGTCGGCCGCGTTGGTGGTCTCCACCTCCATCCCGAGCCGCTCGCCCATCTTCTCGGCGAAGCGTTTGCGCGACTCCTCGCTGCGGCTGTGGACGATAACGCGCTCGAGGTCCCTGACGGCGGCTATGGCCTCGAGCTGGCTCTCGGCCTGCCAGCCCGCCCCGTAGAGGCCCAGAGTACTCGCGTCCTCGCGGGCCAGATGCTTTGTTGCGACGCCGCTCGCCGCCCCGGTGCGCAACTGTCCCAGCCTGTCCGACTGCAGGATGGAGAGCAGCTCCCCGCCCTCAGGGTCGAAGAGCAGCGTGTAGAAGCGGGCGCCCGAACGCGAGACCGAGTAGGTCTTGAGCCCGAGCGCCCCGATCTCCGGGGCGCCCGCGGCCATGTAGTTCAGGCCGCTCCTGGGGAGGGCCACGCGGCGGCGGGCGCGGTTCGTGGCCCTGCCCTGTGCCTGGTCGCGCAGGACAGCTTCTACAGCGTCCAGCGTCGAGGGCATGTCCAGGAGCTCCTCGACCTCGGCCTCGGTCAGGATCAGGGTCAAGGTGCCTCCTCGCTGTTGGGGCGTCGCTTATCGGCTAAAATCCTGGACTGTATGCGGGTCCTCGTCATCGACAACTACGACTCCTTCACTTACAACCTGGTCCAGTACCTCGGGGAGCTGGGCGCTGAGGTTCTCGTCCGGCGCAACGACGAGGTAACGCCCGAGGAGGTCCTCGATCTCCACCCGGACAGGATAGTCGTCTCGCCCGGCCCGTGCACGCCGAACGAGGCTGGCGTCTCGGTCGCGCTCATAGAGAGAACCGCGGGCGAGGTCCCGATCCTCGGTGTCTGCCTGGGCCACCAGGCCATAGGGCAGGCCTTCGGGGCGAGGATCGTGCGCGGCGAGCCCGTCCACGGCAAGACCGCGAAGATCGTGCACGATGGCGAGGGCGTCTACAGGGGCCTACGGCAGAGCTTCGAGGCGACCCGCTACCACTCCCTCGTCATCGAGCCCGAGTCCCTGCCCGATACCCTCGTGGTCACCTCGCGCGCCGAGGACGGCACGATCATGGGCGTCAGGCACCGCGCCTACCCCGTCGAAGGTGTCCAGTTCCACCCCGAGAGCGTCCTTACACGTAGCGGCCACGAGCTGTTGAAGAACTTCCTCGAGGCCTGAAGAGGTGCTGCGCGAGGCTCTGCGCAAGGCAGCTGCCGGGGAGCCGCTGAGCGAGGGCGAGGCCGAGCGGGCGCTCGAGACGATCATGGAGGGTACGGTGCCGCCGGCGGCTACCGCCGCGCTCCTCACGGCTCTGCGGGTGCGAGGCGAGTCGGTCTCCGAGATCGTCGGCTTCGCCCGCGCGATGCGCCGCTTCGCCGCGAGGGTGGAAGCGCCCGAGGACGTAGTAGATACGTGCGGGACCGGCGGCGACGCGAAGGGCACGTTCAACGTCTCTACGGCCGCCGCCTTCGTGGCGCGCGGCGCCGGGGTGACCATAGCCAAGCACGGCAACCGCGCCGCGACCAGCCAGGCCGGCAGCGCCGACGTGCTGGAGGCGCTCGGGGCGGAGATAGAGCTCGGGCCCGAGCAGGTCAGCCGTTGCATAGAGGAAGCCGGGATCGGCTTCATGTTCGCCCGCACCCACCACCCGGCGATGAGGTTCGTCGCCCCCGTGAGGGCCGAGCTGCCTTTTCGCACCGTATTCAACCTGCTCGGGCCGCTCACCAACCCCGCCGGGGCGCGGCGCCAGGTCGTAGGCGTCTTCGGCGGCGCCTACGTGCGGCCTGTCGCCGAGGCGCTGCGAGGTCTGGGAGCGGAGAAGGCCCTCGTCGTACACGGGACGGACGGAATGGATGAGATCACGGTGACCGGAGGTACGATGGTGGCCGAGGTGCGGGACGGCGGCATCGAAGAGTACGAGGTATCACCCGAAGGCTTCGGCCTCGCCCGCCACGCCCCCGACGGCCTCCTCGGCGGCGACGCCCACCTGAACGCCCGCATCCTGCGCGACGTCCTCTCCGGCCAGGAGAAGGGCGCCTCCAGGGACGTGGTCCTCCTCAACGCCGGCGCCGCGATCTACGTCTCGGGCAGAGCCAGGACCATCGAACAGGGCGCGCGCGCAGCGGAAGAGGCCATAAGCAGCGGGGCCGCCATGGGGGCGCTGGAAGACTTCGTCCACACCACCCGCCGCATCGCAGGTCTCGCGTGAGCCGCGCCACCGTCCTCGATGAGCTCGCCTCTGCGGCCCTCCGCCGCGCCGAGCGACTCAAGGTGACGACTGACCTCGACGACCTGTACCGGCGGGCGCTCCTCTTCGAGAAGCGGGACTTCGCCGCCGCGCTCTCGTCCCCCGGTCTCTCCGTCATCTCCGAGATAAAGCGCGCTTCTCCCTCGGCCGGCTTTATCCGCGAGGCCGACCCCGCCAAGTGGGGAGCCCGCTACGAGAGCGAGGGCGCGAGATGCCTCTCCGTCCTCACCGAGCCCGACCGCTTCAAGGGCTCCCTCGAAGACCTCGACGCCGCGCGCGCGGCCACCACGCTCCCCGCGATCCGCAAGGATTTCACTGTGGACGAATCTCAGGTGCTCGAAGCCGGAACCCGCGCCGACGCCGTCCTGCTCATAGCCGCGCTCTTCGATTCGGCAGCGCTCGCCCGCTACGTCTCCCTCTCCGTCGAGGTCGGCCTGACACCGCTCGTCGAGGTGCACGACGAGGCAGAGGCCGAGCTGGCCCTAGAGTCCGGAGCGAGGGTCATAGGCGTCAACAACCGCGACCTGCGCGACTTCACCGTTGACCTCGGGACCTTCGAACGGCTCGCGCCCCTCCTCGCGGGAGCAACCCTCGTCGCCGAGAGCGGCGTCAAGACGGTTGATGATGGCCGGCGCTTACGGGATGCCGGTGCCGACGCCGTTCTGGTGGGCGAGGCGGCGATGCGTGATCCTGCGCTCGTAGCACGGCTGGCGTCGTTGCCCTAGCGCCGGTTCGCGAACCGCCCCCGGCCGTTCGACATTTACACATCAGATCCCGCATTGGGAGTAGAATCACCTCGTTATGGTCTTCACCAAGGTCTGCGGCATAACCAACCCCGGCGACGCCCGCGTTGCCGCCGAAGCGGGCGCTGACGCGATCGGCCTGATCTTCGCCGATAGCCCCCGCATGGTGAGCCTGGAGGAAGCGCGCAAGGTGAGCATCGCGCTGCCGGGGAACATTCTGAAGGTCGGCGTCTTCGTGGACGCTGAACCGGAGGAGGTGCTGAGGACTGCCGAGGTGGTCGGGCTGGACCTCGTGCAGCTGCACGGCGACGAGACGCTGGAGACGGTGGCGGCCATCCGAGGTGGCGGCCTCCCCGTGATGAAGGCCGTGCGGGTGCGTAACGCGGAGGCGGCCGGGGCGCTCGAAAGGTATGAGGCGGACCTGTTCTTGCTGGACTCGTGGAGCGAGAGGGCGCGTGGCGGGACGGGCGAGACGTTCGACTGGGCTCTGGCGAAATCGGTGAAGGGGCGTGATAACATCGTCGTCTCCGGGGGGCTGGCACCCGATAACGTGCGGGAGGCCATCGAGTACTTCGAGCCGTACGGGGTCGACGCTTCGAGCTCACTGGAGGAGCGGCCGGGCAAGAAGAGTAGTGAGAAGGTCCGGAGGTTCGTGCGTGCGGCAAAAGGTTGAGAGCGGTTACTTCGGGGCCTTCGGCGGGCGGTACGTGCCGGAGACCCTGATCCACGCCCTCGAGGAGCTCGAGGAGGCCTACGAGCGCTACGGGGACGACCCCGAGTTCGTCGAGGAGCTCGACTCGCTCTCGCGGGACTTCGTAGGCCGCCCGACGCCCCTGATGCTCGCCGAACGGCTTACGCGCAAGTGGGGTGGGGCGAACGTCTGGTTCAAGCGGGAGGACCTCGCGCACACGGGGGCGCACAAGATCAACAACGCCCTCGGCCAGATCCTGCTCGCCGACCGGATGGGGAAACGCCGGATCATCGCCGAGACCGGCGCCGGCCAGCACGGGGTCGCGACCGCCACGGTGGCGGCGCTCTACGG
>DATACV010000010.1:0-11606 GCA_036258875.1 Rubrobacteraceae bacterium | reverse complement strand
CGGCCGACGGGCGCACCCTCCCGGCGCGCTTCGTTGGCAGGGACCCGTCGTCCGACCTCGCCGTTCTGTCGGTCGAGGGGCTGGACGTCGAGGCGGCGTCGGCGGCAGAGGTAGAGCCGAGGATCGGCCAGCTCGCGCTGGCGGTGGGCGGCCCCGGGCGCGGTGAGGGGCCGAGGGCGTCCCTTGGCGTCGTGAGCTCCGTTGGAGGACCGATGCGGACCTGGCGTGGGCCGCGGCTCGAGCGCTACATCCAGACCGACGCGACGCCGTACCCGGGCTTCTCTGGCGGTCCGCTCGTGGACGCGCGGGGGAGCGTGCTCGGGATCATGACCACGGGCCTCGCGCGCGGCGCGGCGCTCGCGATCCCCGCCGGGCTCGCCTGGCGCGTCGCGAAGTCGATCGAGGAGCGCGGGTCCGTCAAGCGCGGCTACCTCGGCATCCTCAGCCAGCCGGTCAAGCTCCCGGACGGGCAGCGGCTCGGGCTCACCCAGGGGGGAGGCCTCCTGGTGGTCGGGGTCGAGGAAGGTAGCCCAGCCGGCCGCGGCGGCCTCATCATAGGCGACATCGTCGCCACCCTCGACGGCCAGCCGGTCGAGGATACGGAGGACCTGCTGGTCCTGCTCACGGGCGAGCGGGTCGGCAGGGAGGTCCCGGTCAAGGTGGTCCGCGGCGGCGAGCTGCGGGACCTCGCGGTAACCGTCGGCGAGCGCGGTTAGGAGCCGCGATGCCTTCGGAGGCGGTACGGGCCTCGTCGGCGGGCGCGCAGATGGTCGGGCGCGCCCAGGAGAGCGTGGTGCAGGTGCGCTCCCGGGGCCGCGGCGTAGGGGCGGGCGTGATCTGGGACGCAGAGGGCCTCGTGCTCACCAACCTCCACGTCGTGACCGGGCGTCGCCCCGGTGCAAAGGTGGCGGTGGTGCTGCGCGACGGCCGCAAGCTCGACGCCGAGGTCGCCAAGCGCGGCCAGAGCCTGGATCTCGCTGTGCTCCGCCTGCAAGAGGCTCCCCACGACCTGCCGGCTGCCTCGGTCGGGGACTCGGATGCTCTGCGCGTCGGGGAGCTCGTCCACGCCATCGGCCACCCGTGGGGGCGCCTGGGGGCGGTCACCGCCGGCGTCGTGAGCGGGCTCGGCGTGGCTGGCGGTCCGGGGGGAGGGACGCGTTACGTCCAGTCTGACGTCGCTCTAGCGCCGGGCAACTCGGGCGGGCCGCTACTCAACGCCCGCGGCGAGGTAGTGGGCATAAACGCAATGCTCTTCGGCCGCCTCGCGCTCTCGATCCCGAGCAACGCCGCGAGCGCCTGGCTCGCCGGGGAAGGGCGCCGTCCTCGCCTCGGGGTCCGTATCCTGCCCGTCGAGATCCCCGCCTCCCTGCGCGGCCCCGGTGCGCCGGAGGAGGGCCTGATCGTCGCTGCCCTTGAAGCCGGCGGCCCCGCGGAGAAGGCCGGGCTGCTCGTCGGCGACGTGTTGCTCGGGACGGAGGAAGGGGCCGACGGTCCCGGGTCGCTCCTCGATACCATCGCCGTCGCCGGGGAGACCGTCCGCCTGCGTCTCATGCGCGGCGGTAAGATCTCCGTCGTGGACGTAACACTGGGGACCTCGGGGCGCGCCGCGTGACGGCGACGCTTGCCTTCGTCGTGGCCCCTACGCCGGTGACCCGGGCGGGGCTGCGTTCGATGCTCGCGAGCGCCGAGGGAGTGGAGGTGCGGGTGGTGGGGGAGGCATCCTCGCCCACCGACCCTTCCGCGCTCTCCGAGGCCGACGTCGTCCTGGTGGCCGACGAGGAACTCCTGGAGGAGGCGGCGATCGCCGTGGCCGAGGACGGCACCCAGGCCGTGGTCCTCATCTCCGGGCAAGAGCAAGCGGTCTCCGCGCTGCGCGCCATGCACCTCAAAGGCTGGGGCGTCGTGCCCCCCGACGCCCCGCCCGAGGAGGTCGCCGCCGCGGTCGCCGCGGCAGGGCAGGGCCTGATCGTGCTCCCCAAGCCCCTCACCGAACGGCTGCTCCAGGAGCCCGTCTCCCCGGCAGAAGGGCCCTCCGAGCCGCTGACCTCCCGCGAAAAGGAGGTCCTCGACCTCCTCGGTCACGGCCTCTCCAACAGGCTCATAGCCGGCGAGCTCCACATCAGCGAGCACACCGTCAAGTTCCACATCTCCTCCCTCTACGCCAAGCTCGGCGTGAACAACCGCGCCGAGGCCGTCAGCCGCGGCGCGCGGCACGGTCTGATCTCCTTGTAGGCATCAGGTTTCAGGTTATGGCTCTTGCCTGAAGCCTCTCCCTGGTGGCATGGTGCGGACCTTACCCCGGGTGTAGAGTGGATAGCGTCCCGCAGGGCGGCGAGAAGAGGGCTTTTTGAGCCGGCGTTTCGCAGCGACGAAGATCTTGCCTTTTCTAGTCCTCACGTTCGTCGTGTCGGGGTGTGGAGGCGGGCAGGAGGTTGGAGAACGCTCGCAGCCCGACGCGCCGGAGACGGAAGTAACGGACGTCTCGGCGGGTACTGTGTCTCCCACGAAGGTCATCGTCACCAGCGACGACTCGTCGTTGCCGGACGGGTGTAACACGCGCCAGATAGCCGGGCTGGTCATCGAGTTCGTGGATGCTTTCAACCGTGGCGACGGTGAGCGGCTGTCTCGCCTCTTCTTCGTCGCCGAGGGCCCGAGTCCCCCCGACTTCTCCGAGGCTGGATACTACCCGTGGTCGTGGTACTCGGTGAGCGAGATCGGGGATCAGGGGAGGATCGTGGACGGCTTCGTCACCTACGACCAGAGCGAGATGCTCCGCTACTTCGCCGAGAGGCACAGGCAAGGTGAACGCCTGAAGCTCATCAAGGTGAGCTCGACGCACGCAGGCCTCCTGGAGGAGGAGAGCAACGTGGGCATCGTCTACGTCCTCACCCGCCACGCTGAAGACCTCGACCCCGGGCTCGGGGGTCCGTCGCGGGTAGCCTTCGGCAAGGGGGCAATAAACTGCGAGAGACGCCAGATCTTCGCGTGGAGCATTGAGATGAGAGCGGAGGACGAGAGGACCCCGAGGGAGGCAGCGGGCTGGCTCTGCAAAGACCCGCCGGGCTGGCGGCCGGGCAGAGCCGTCGTCGCGTGCGCGTGAAGTCAGAGCGGGTTGCTAAGAGGTCTTTAGGTTCTCAGGTTCTCAGGCATTCAGGGGTGCTTCCTGGCGGGGCGGGTTAACACCTCAAAACCTTAAAACCTCAAAGCCTCAGAGCCTCAGAGCCTACAAGATCAGATGCAGATCCCCGAACTCGTGCCAGAGGTAGCCTTCCCGCAGGGCTTCGCCGTACGTGGTTCGCAGGTGCTCGCGTCCGGCTAGCGCTTCGAGCATCGCGAGGTGGGAGGAGCGTGGCTCGTGCAAGCCCGTGAGCATCGCGTTTACGGAGCGGACGCCGCGCTCGGGGGTGACAACGAGGCGCGTCCAGCCCTCGCCGGGGTGGGTAGTGCCGCCCTCGTCGGTGACGGTCTCGAGCGCCCGCACGGCGGTCGTCCCGACGGCCACGACCCTGCGGCCCGCGGCGCGCGCCGCGTTCACCAGGCGCGCGGTCTCGGGCGGGACGCGGTAGAGCTCCTCGTAGGGGGGCTCGTCGTCCTCCAGGCTGGCGACGCCGGTGTGCAGGATCAGGGGCGCGAACTGCACCCCTTTCGCGACGAGGCGCGTGATTAGCTCGGGCGTGAAAGCCCTTCCTGCCGATGGCATCTCCGCGCTGCCCCGCTCGGTCGCGTAGACCGTCTGGTAGTAGCCGAGAGGCCAGCTCTCGCCGACGTAGCCGTAGCGGATAGGGAACCCGTGCCGGTCGAGGTACTCGTCGAGCGGCCCCGGCAGCTCCAGGGTCGAGAGCCACAGCCGCGACCCTTCACCCCGGCCGGTGTTCTGCGGGTATGGGGCGTGCAGCGTGACCTTCGCCCCTTCCGGCAGGCCAAGCGTCTCGCCGGGGGCGGCGTGGCGGAACGGCTCCGTGGCCGCGCCGGCGGGTTGGCGAAGCTCCACGATCCAGAGCCCCGCCGGCAGGCGGGTGGAGAGGTGCAGCTCAAGCGCCGTGCCGTCCTCGCGTACGGCCTCCACGGCCGCGTTCATGGTGGCGCTCGTGTTGATCACCAGCACGTCCCCCGCCTCCAGGAAGTCCCCGAGGTCCCGGAACCTGGAGTGGACCACGCGATCGTCGTCTCTGTGGGAGACCATCAGGCGCACCTCGTCGCGCCTCAGGCCGCGGGCCTCCGGCGGCTCGCTCGCCTCCAGCTCTCGCGGCAGCTCGAAGTCTAGCGGCGTGAGCCCCCGGAGCTCCCTGTCCTCGTCGCGTTCTGCGAAAAGGGGTAGTACGTTCAGCAATTCGTCACCCTTCGTTGGTGTGTTGGATCAGGTCGCGCGCCTCGTAGCGTCCGCTCGGCAGGTCGCCGGTCAGAAGCTCGAGCAGGCCCGGCACGCTCTCCTCCGGCGGCGGGCGGTCGCTAATGTCCTCGCCGGGGAAGGCTTCCTGTTGCATCCGCGTCCGCATGTCGCCCGGGTCCACCCGGTAGACTCGCAGGTCTGGGTTCTCCGCGGCGAGGATGTTGGAGAGCTGCTCGAGCGCGGCCTTGCTCGAGCCGTACCCGCCCCAGCCCTCGTAGGGCTCGACCGCGGCGTCGCTCGTCACGTTGAGTATCCGCGCTCCCGGCCTCAGCTCGCGCCTTACGGTCTGGATCAGGGCGAGCGGTGCGAGCGTGTTGGCCCGGTAGACCGCTTCGAGCGTCTCTAGCGGGTAGTCGAGCAGGGCGGGCTGCGGGCTCGGGCCGAGGATGCTCGCGTTGTTTACGAGGGCGTCCAGGCCGCCGAGCTCGCGCGCCGCTTCGGCGAGGGCGCGGCGGTGCTCCTCGCCCGTCACGTCGCCGGGTATGGCGAGCACGTGGGTCATCTCCGCCAGCTCGGCGCGGGCGGTCTCGAGCGCTTCGGCGCCCCGGGCGTCGATGATCAGGGCCCATCCTTCGGCGGCGAGCCCGCGGGCGAGCGCGAGGCCGAGGCCTCGCGAGGCGCCGGTGATCAGGGCAGTCTTCGTCGTATCATCGTTCATCTCGTGTCCTTTCGGGCTCCGGTGGGATCGGCGAGGCTCGCCTCGCGGGCGACGGCGCGCTCGTAGCCCATGCGGAAGAGCTCGATGGCTCCCGGTACGTCTTCGGGCTCCTGGATCAGGTAGCTCGCGGTCGTCCGGCTGTCAGGAAAGGCTGGGTGGGCGACCGCCCGCCCGGACCGGATGAGCTCGTCGCGGACCTCCCTCGGGAACCGGAAGTCGGCGTGGCCGTCGTCGTGGACGTGACCGATCTGCTTGCGCCCGAACCTGTAGACGGTAACGCCGACCCCGCCCGGGCCGTCTTCGTCCCTCGTCCTCCAGACGCCGGACCAGCCGAGCACCTCGCGCTCTACCCGCGCCAGCGATTCTTCTCTCACGAGTTCCTCCTCATCGTCTACCTCTATGGTGCGACGAGGGAGGGCGTATTGCATCGTGCGAGGGTACGGTTGTCTGCCTGTACGGAGGTACAGGTTCGTGCCCCATAGCGGTATTGCGAAGGAGATGCGCCTCTCGCGGGGCAAGGCTTTGAGGCACTGAGGCATCGAGGTTTTGAGGGTCGGGGAGTCCGGGGCCCGCGCCGCCAACCACCCTTAATAACCTAAGAGCCTAAGAACCTAGAAGCCTGAGAACCCGAGAACCCCTTCGCAACCCGCTCTAGCCGGGCATCCGGATCAGGCCGCGGCGGGCGGCGATGGCGACGGCCTCGGTGCGGTTGTCGGCACCGAGCTTGGCGAGGATCGAGCTGACGTGGAACTTGACTGTCCGCTCGGTGACGAAGAGCCGAGCTGCGATCTCGCTGTTTTGCAGGCCCTGCGCGATCAGGCCGAGCACCTCGAGTTCCCTGGGGGTGAGCTGGTCCGCCTGCGCGTCGCCGCGCTCCAGGTGCTCCAGGAGCCGGGCCGTGACGCCGGGCTGCAAGAGCGAGCCGCCGGCGTGAACCGTGCGGACGGCTGAGAAGATCTCAGCTCGCGAGGCACCCTTCAGCAGGTAGCCTCGCGCCCCCGCGCGCAGGGCGCCCAGGATGCGCTCGTCGGTGTCGTAGGCGGTGAAGACGACGACGCGGGCCTCGGACCCGGCGTCTCGCAGCTCTTCGAGGGCCGCGACGCCGTCCGTCCCTGGCATCTCGAGGTCGAGCAGGATCACGTCGGGATCGAGGGTCTCGGCGAGCCGCACGGCCTCCGAGCCGTCTGATACCTCGCCCACCACCTCGAAGTCCGGCTGGGTGGAGAGCACGGCGACGAGGCCCTCGCGCAGCATGGGGTGATCGTCGGCGACCAGGATCCGGATCCGGCCCTCCGCCATCAGAGCTTCTCCAGCGGCACGGTGGCCTCGATCCTGGTGCCCGCGCCGGGCTCGCTCCGCAGCTCCAGCGCGCCGCCGAGCACCTCGGCCCGCTCGCGCATCCCGACGATACCGTGCCGGCCCTGCGGATGGCTGGAGGCGTCGAAGCCGCGGCCGTCGTCCTCGACGACGAGCCGAGCCCGGTCCGGGGTAAGGATGAGCCGCACCGTGACGCGCTCGGCCCCCGCGTGCCTGGCGACGTTCGCAAGCGCCTCCTGGCAGATGCGGTAGAGGGCCGCCTCGACGCTCGGCGGCAAAGGCCGGCTGCCGTTCACTGCCCTGTAGCGGGCGTTCGTGCCCGTCTCCGCCTCCCAGCGGTCCACGAGGGCTCTGAGCGCCCCGGAGAGCGGGCGGCCTTCGAGCGGGGCGGCGCGGAGGTCGAGCACCGAGCGCCGCGCCTCCTCGAGGTTGGAGCGGGTGAGGGAGAGCGCGCGACGCAGCGGCCCGTGCGCCTTCTCCGCGCCGCCGGCGTCGAGCAGGGCGTCGGCGGACTCGAGTTGCAGGGCGGTGGCGGTGAGGCCCTGGGCCAGGGTGTCGTGGATCTCGCGCGCCAGCCTGTTTCGCTCCTCGACAGCGCCGAGCCGGGTGCTGCGCGCGAAGAGCCTGGCCCTCTCGACGGCGATGCTCAGGAGGTCGCCGACTGTGTAGAGCAGCTGGAGGTCCTCGGGGGAGAGGCTCCGCCAGTCGGGGCTGGCCACGTTCATGACGCCGAGCTTCTCCTCCCCCGCGTAGAGCGGGATGCTGGCGTGGTAGCGGAGGCCGTCGGTGCCGTCAACGAGCCCACTCAGCCGGCTGCACGTGAGCACGTTGACGTTCGCCGCCCCCTCGAGGTCGCCCCTCTTGTACGTGTCGAGGCAGTAGCAGTACCCCGAGCCGTCCATGCGGCGGGGATCGTCCGCGAGGGCGGGCGGCAGGTTCTGGGCGGCGGCCAGGTAGGGCTCCGAGGCATCCTCGTTCATGAGCCAGATCCAACCCGTCCGCAAGCCCAGAAGCTCAGCGACCTGGGCCAGCGTGAACTCGAGCGCCTCGCCCAGGTTCACCGAGCGGTTGAGCTGGCGCGCGATCTCGTTCAAGACCGAGAGCTCGTGGTTGAGGCGCCGCAGATCCTTTTTCCCGCCGTTGCCGAGCTCGGCCATCGCCTCTCTTACCTCCTTCTAGCTGAGTCTACCAGCGTACGTGAGGCCGGGTCCTGCGTAAGTGAGTGCCGCCCATCCTCCGGCGTTGCGCACCTGCGAGGCCCGCGGCTATAGTTGCGAAAGCAATGTAAGGTGCAAGCTGTCGAGGAGGGTGAGATGGACGGGGCGGATCTCATCAGGCAACTGGAGGACCTCTTTCGCGAGACCGGCGAGGCGCACCATCAGGCTTACATCGCAACGGACGGCGCCGACCCCGAGTGGCCGTTGTGGTACGCCGGGTACCTGCACGAGAGGCTCGGCCCGCTGCTGGGGGCGAGCTTCACCAGGAGCGAGCTCGTCTACCTCCTCATCTGGGTAGCCAACGAGCAGCCCCTCGACGCCCCGGGCGCGGACTGGGCCAGGTACTACGCCGGTTTCTTTATGCAGCGATACGCTGTATAACAGGCCGCGGCCGGGTCCTCGCCGCGCGAGGGCGCCCGGCTGGTACTCCGAGGTCGAGTCGCAACACCGCGTGGGGCCCGAGCCCGGCGCGAACCGGAGGAGGTCCGTTATGAGCGAGAGGCGCGATGCGCGCAACGAGAAGGAACGGCAACAGGGAGAGCTGGAAGACGCCGGCTGGGAGCTCGTCGAGCGCGGCAGCGGCAAGACCATCTGGCGGAACCCCCGCAGCGGCCGCCTGTACCCGCAGTCCGTCGCCATAACCATGGTGAGGGACGAGCCTGGCCCCAGGATCTCCGATGACGGACCGGGGGATAGGGTGTAGGCCCGGCCAGGCCCTCTACCTCTCGCCCTCTTCTGCAAAATCGGCGGTCAGCCAGCGGTCCGGCCGCACCGTGACCAGCACCAGCTCGGGCCCCGGGTTTTCGAGCTCCGCTTCGACGAACATCTGGGCCGCCTCCTCCGGGAGGTACCGGCGGGCGATGGCGAGCATCTGCTCTGCGGACGGCGGCTGGTCGGTCCGGACGACGGTTCCCTCAACGGTCACGTACCTGTACGGGAACTCTTCGCGCTGTACCGACAGGCTCAGCACGCCCGCCCTGCGGATGAGCCTCGTCTTCCGGGCCCTGCGGCCCTGCGTCCCGGTGAAGAAGGAGATGTTGCCGCCGGGCCGGTAGCCGTACCAGATCGGCACGGTGAGCGGGGGCCTGTCGTCGTCGCTGGCGACGCTCAGCACCGCGACGTGCGGACCTGCGAGGAACTCCTGGCGCTCTCGCTCGGTCATCTCTCTGATCATACGCGCTCCTCCGCGAATTCAGAGGCACCATCGGCCACGCCGCTCGTCCCGCTCAGTCCTCGAGCCACTCCGTGATGAACCGTTCGCTAGCGTGTATGTCCACCTGCCTGAGACGTCCGGCGCCGGAGTTGACGAACTTGTGGGGCACGCCGGCCGGCACGACCACGACCTGGCCGCCGCGCGCCTCGATCACGTCGTCCCCGGCGGTGAAGGTAACGGTGCCCTCCTGCACCACGAAGACCTCTTCGTAGGGGTGCTTGTGCAGCTTCGGACCGCTACCCGGCGGCGCGTCTACCACGATGAACGAGACGCCGGTATCGCCGTGGTGGCGTCCCTCGAACTCGTAGGAGGTCTCGCCGTGCGCCAGGTCGGCGACGTCGATGATGTGCGTCACGACTCACCTCCCGCGGTGCTCTCGTTCTCGGGTATCGGGGCGTCGAGGAACGGTGGGATCATCGAGAGCAGCCAATGGGTGCGGTCCAGGAGTCCGCTGCCGGGGGGGATGAAGTGAGAGGTGCCGGGGAGCACAGCCAGCTGGGACTTCGGGAGGCCGGCCAGGTCTCCCATCACGCCGCCGCCGAGCAGCCGGAACAGCTCGACGGCGTGCTCGAGGCGAACAACGTCTGAATCACCGACGATGAGCAGGGTGGGCGCCGCGATCCCCAGGATGTCCTCCGCCGGCCAGGCGAAGGGCTCCATGTCGAGCCGCTTCAGCTTGGCGACCAGCGTCGGGAAGTCGTCCGGGTTAGGCGCGATCCGGAGATATTCCTCTTCGATCGGGGTCCCGGCGAAGACCTCCGGCGTGATGGTCGGGATCATCTCCAGCATCTCGGGGTGCATGCCGTCGCTCGTGAAGGAGGCCGAGGCGACTACCAGCCTGCGCACCGCCTCCGGGTGCCTGATGGCGACCTGCAAGGCGGCGGCGCCACCCATGCTGTAGCCGAAGACGTCGGCCCGCTCGATGCCGAGGTGCCGCAGCAGGGCGGCGGTGTCGTCGGCCATCTGCTCGTAGCTCAGCGGACGATCTATGTCGGCAGTGCGCCCGTGCCCCTGCAGCTCGACGGCGATGACCTGCCGGGTCCTGGCAAGCTCCGGCACCAGCTCTCCCATGGCGTCGATGGTCATATAAGCGCCGTGCAGCACCACCAGCGGCTCTCCCGCGCCGTGGATCTCGTAGTACATCTCGAGGCCGTTCACCTCGGCGTAGTTACCTATGTTCTCCGTCACGGCGCCTCCTTACGGCTCTTCTTTGCCCTGGGCTACTATCCCATCTCGTCGTCGAAGCAAGGGAGCTGCGAGCCGCCCGGCGATCCCACGTCACCGCCCACCAACCTGGACAACTCCCCTTGTTGCCCTTACGGTCGGAGCCTACGACAATAGTCCTAAAAGACAACCAACAGAATTGAAAGATCTACCGGTGCGATCTCGGAGCTAGGCTGGCGCCTGGGGTGGCGGCGTTCTCTGCCTCGCGGACATCACCTTCGTGGGCCGGATCAACGATGGCGTCGCGGGGGCCGCATGGTTCTGGAGTCTCTGCGCGGGGCTGCTCGCTCACCGGGGCGGATGCAGGGATCGGAGAGGGAGTTAGCCTAGTCTTCCTCGCGCCGCTTCCTGAGCAGACGCCGGAGCAGGTAGGCAGCGAGGACGAGGGCGACGAGGGCGACGATGCCGTAGCCGAAGGACTTCGCGACGGCGAGGAGCTCGCCCCAGTAGGCGCCGAACGTGTAGCCGACGAAGGTGTAGGCGACAGCCCACACGGCGGCGGCGGAGAGGTTGTAGGGGAAGAACTTGTAGTACTTCATCCGGCTCACCCCGGCGAAGAGCGGGGTCATGCTCCTGAGGCCCGGTCCGAAGCGGCCGACGAAGACCATCTTCCCGCCGTGGGCCTCGAAGTAGTGCTCCACCTTCTCGAGGGTGCCCTCGTTGATCAGGAAGTGCAGGAAGCGCATCTTGAGGACGCGGTGGATCAGGGGCCGCCCGCCGATCCGGCCGATCCAGTAGACCGCGTTGTCCGAGACGAGGGCCCCGCCGAACCCAGAGAGCATAACCAGCGGGAGCGCGGCGCGCCCAAGGTTGGAGAACCATCCCCCCGCAAAGAGCACGACGTCGCCCGAGGCCGGCAGGCCGAAGTTGTCGAGCGCCGCCCCGATAAAGATCACGACGTAGCCGTGGGCGAGCAGGAGGCCGGTAATGAAGTGCAGGATGCCGCGGGGAGAGTCCGGGATGGAGGCGATGAGGTCCGCGAGGCTCTGCATGAACCGAGCCTTTATACCACGCCGCGCGGCGGTTGACGCGCGCGGGGGCCACGGCTATGCTGCGCGGCAAGCAGGAGGGCGAGGGGGCCCAGGAAGCCGGTGCGAGTCCGGCGCGGTCCCGCCACTGTGACCGGGGAGCGAACCCGAAAGAGTTGGGCCACTGCCGCGCCTGGGAGCGGGCGGGAAGGCCGAGGGGGAGCGTGGATCCGGGAGCCAGGAGACTGGTCTCTCGCCCTGATACGTAGTCCCGACCGGGGCGAGGACCCCGAGGAGGAGGTCTCTATGGACAGGGTCGCGGGGAAGGCAACCCTCCCCATCTGGCTGGCGCTGATCGCCCTGACGCTCTTCGCCGTGCTCTTCGACAACGGCGCGCTCCTGGCGCCCCTCCTGGGGGAGGCGTCCGGGGCGAACAACTACCTGCACGAGCTCTTCCACGACGGGCGGCACGTGCTCGGAACCCCCTGCCACTAGGCGGCGTCCTTGACCTGGGCCTACCTGCGTAAGGGCCTGGCCGCCGGGCTGCTCGCCGGCCTCTTGGCTGGCCTCTTCGCCTACGCCTTCGCCGAGCCCGTCCTGGACCGGGCGATCGAGCTCG
>DATACV010000009.1:0-9392 GCA_036258875.1 Rubrobacteraceae bacterium | reverse complement strand
TTGTCGGTGAGGGGGTCGTTGATCCAGACCGTCCCGGCCCGGATCTCGCGCATGCACCTGAGCATCTTCTCGAAGTCCCGCGTGTACACGTTGGCCCCGAGCCCGTAGGGGACCGAGTTCGCCTGCTCGATGGCCTCGTCTAAAGAGTCTACCCGGACTACCGGGACCACTGGCCCGAAGGTCTCGTCGCGCATCACCGTCATCGACGGCTCCACGCCCGTGAGGATGGTCGGCTTGTAGAAGAAGCCCCTCTCGCCGAAGCGCTCACCGCCTGCGACTACCTTCGCCCCCTTCTGCACAGCCTCGTCGACGTGGCGCTCGACCTTGCCGCGCCCCTTCTCGTTGATCATGGGCCCGATGTCCGTCCGCTCGTCCATCGGGTCGCCTATCTGCAGGCTCTCGACGTAGCTCCTCGAGGCTTCGACGAAGTCGTCGACGATGCCCTTCATCACGTAGAAGCGCTCGGAGGAGGTGCAGACCTGCCCGGCGTTAAGGCACGCGGCCCACACGGCGCCCTGGGCGGCGATCTCCACGTCCACGTCGTCGCATATGATGAAGGGGTCCTTGCCGCCCAGCTCGAGGTTCGCCGGGATCAAGCGCTCCGCGGCCGCCACCCCGACCTTGCGCCCCGTCTCCTGGCTACCCGTGAACGCCACCATGTCCACGCCAGGGTGCCGGACGAGCATCTCTCCGACCTCCCCGGCCCCGTAGACGACCTGCAGCAGCCCGTCCGGGAGGCCCTCTATCAGCTCGGCCATGCGGCGGGTCGCCAGGGGCGTCTCCTCCGAGGGCTTGAGGATCACGGCGTTCCCTGCGGCCAGCGCCGGGGCGACCTTCCAGGCTGCGAGCAGCAGCGGGTAGTTCCAGGGGACTATGCAGGCGACGGTACCTACCGGCTCCCTTATCACCAGCGCGAGCTGCTGGGCCTCGATGGGGGCGGGGAGGTAGCCGACGTTGTCGCGGGCGATCTCGCCGTAGTAGTCGAAGCAGGCCGCCGTCCACGCGACCTCGTCGCGGTTCTCGATAAAGGGCTTGCCGCCCTCACGGGTCATGATCTCCGCCAGCTCGTCGGCGTTGGCCCGCAGCCCGGCGGCTATCTCGTGGAAGAGCTCGGCCCGGTCCAGGCCCGCGAAGCCGCGCCACTCCTCGAAGCCGCGCCTGGCCTTCTCCGCGACCCTGTCGAGGTCTTCGCGCGACGTCGTGGCTATCTCCTCTATGCTCTCCTCGGTGGCCGGGTTGATCACTGCGAGACGGCCGTTCTCCGTCATCCTCGGGCGTTCTCCTTTCTCATAAAGACGCGGCTCCCGCCGAAGATGAGGACCATCGTGGCGACGAGCACCACGGTCGAGAGGGCGTTTATGGCGGGGCTCACACCGAACCGGATCATGGAGTAGATCTTGAGGGGCAGCGTGCTCGAGCCTACGCCCGAGACGAAGAAGGTTATGACGAAGTCGTCGAAGGAGAGCGTGAACGCGAGCAGCGCCCCGGCCATGACGCCGGGGAGTATGAGGGGAAGCGTCACCCGCAAGAAGGTCTGCGCAGGGTTCGCCCCGAGGTCCTGGGCGGCCTCCTCGACGGAGCGGTCCATCCCCGAGAGCCTGGCGCGCACGACGATGGTCACGAACGAGACAGTGAAGGCGACGTGCGCGAGGATTATCGTGGTGACGCCCAGGGCCAGCCCCGCGGCGACGAAGAAGACGAGCAGGCTCACCCCCACCACTATCTCCGGCATCACCGTGGCGGCGTAGATCGCCGAGTCGGCGAAAGTCTTGCCGCGGAAGTCGTGGCGCGTGAGGGCCAGGGCCGTGAGCGTGCCTATGACGGTGGCTATCACTGTGGCCGTGACCCCGACCACCATCGAGGTGCGGAAGGCGTCGATGATGGTCTGGTCGCGTATGAGCTCCGCGTACCACTCCGTGGAGAAGCCGGTCCACACCTGGGTGCTGCGGGTCGAGTTGAACGAGAAGATCACCAGCACGAGTATCGGCGCGTAGAGGAAGACGTACATCAGGCCCGCGAAGAGGAGCAGCGCCCGGTCGGGGACCCTGCCGAGGCCCTTGTAGACGGGACCGCCCATCACACCCCCTCCAGCTTCTCGGGCCCCACCCTGCGGACGTAGAACAGGATCGCCCCGAGCAGCAAGGCGGCGAGCATCACGGCCAGGGCGCTCCCGAAGGCCCAGTCGCGCGCCTGGAGGAACTGCTGCTGGATCAGGTTCCCCACCATCACGGTCCTGGCGCCGCCGAGAAGGTTGGGGATCACGAACTCGCCCGCCGACGGGATAAAGACCAGGATGCTCCCCGCTATGACACCTGGCATGCTAATGGGGAAGGTGACCCGCCAGAATGTGTGCCACCGGCTGGCCCCGAGGTCCTGCGCCGCCTCTTTGAGCCTCACGTCGAACCTCTCGAGCGCCGCGTACAGGGGCAGGATCATGAACGGCAGATACGAGTACACCATCCCCATCAACACCGCCTGCGGGGTGAAGATCAGGTCCACGGGGCCGTCGGTGATACCTAGGAACTGCAGCGCCCTGTTGGCTATGCCGTTCCCGCCGAGGATCACGACCCAGGCGTAAGCCCGCAGGAGCAAACTGGTCCAGAAGGGGATCATGACCAGGAGGATCAAGACGTTCTTCCAGCTTCCGCCCTTCATGGCGATGAAGTAAGCCAGGGGGTAGCCCAGGGCCAGGCAGATCAAGGTCGTGATGAGCGCTATGACGAGGGTGCGGACGACGATCTCCAGGTAGAGCGGGTCGAAGACCTTGAGGTAGTTGCCCGGGTTGAAGCCGAGCGTTATCCCGCCGTAGACGCCGCTCGTCCCGAACGAGTAAGCCAGGATAAAGAGCAGCGGCACCAGAAAGAAGAGCCCGAGCCAGAGCGTTACCGGCGCGAGCAGGCCCGCGAGGCCTACAGTCCAGCCGCGTCCTCTCCGTTCTCCCATCTCAGGAACTCTTTACCTCAGTGAAGATGCGCTCGTACTCGCGGGTGGTCTCGCCCGTGTCCTCTATCACCTCGAGCCGGTCGAAGACGGCGGACGGCAGCTCGTAGCCGGGGAGCGTCCTGAGCGCGCTGTCGATCCTCGGGAGTGCGGCTGCGTTGGGGGTGTTGTAGTAGGTGTAGTTCGAGAGCTTGGCCCCGACCTCGGCGTCGAGGATGTAGTTTATGAACTTGTGGGCGTTGTCCGGGTGCTGCGCGCCGTTCGGGATGCACATGTTGTCCGTCCAGCGGGTCGCCCGCGGCTCGGGTATGAGGTAGTCGAGGTTGTCGTTCTCTGCGACGGCGAGGAAGGCGTCTCCGCTGAAGACGTGCCCGAGCAGGAGGTCCCCGTTGATGACCGAGGGCCTGTTCTGCGGCGAGTCGAAGTAGCCCCGCAACAGCGGCTTCTGCTTCTTGAGCTCCGCCTCCGCCTCGGCGAGCTGCTCCTGCTCGGTGGCGTTGACGCTGTAGCCCAGCTTGTAGAGGGCCGCCCCCAGGGTCTCGCGGGTGTCGTTGAGCATCGCGATCTTGCCGCCGAAATCTGGGTCCCACATGGCGTCCCAGCTGTCTATCTCGCCGACCTCCTCCTTGTTGTAGAGGATGCCGGTGGTGCCCCACTGGTAGGGCATGCTGTACTCGTTGTCCGGGTCGTAGGAGAGGCCCCTGAAGTTCTCGCCGACGTTCTTGAAGTTGGGGATCTTGGCCTTGTCGAGCGGCTGGATGATGTCGGATTTGACCATGATCGCGACCATGTAGTCGCTCGGCACTATGACGTCGTAGCCTGTGCCCCCGGCTTGCAGCTTGGCCAGGAGGTCCTCGTTGGAGGAGAAGAAGTCCTGGGTCACCTGGATGCCGGTCTGCTCCTCGAAGCCGGGGATGGTGCTCTTGGCGACGTAGTCGGCCCAGTTGTAGAAGTTGAGCTCCTTCTCCTCAGGGCCGCCGCCGCCTCCTCCTCCGCTCTCCGCCGTCGTGTTGGGCTGGCAGGCCAGGATGGAGAGCGTCGAGCCGGCCACGCCGGCGGCGCCCATCGCCTTGAGGAACCTTCCCCTGGATATCTTCCTTCCCACGGCTATCCTCCTAGCACCCGGCAGTTCCGGGCGTCCCAGGTTACCGAGACCTCCTCGCCCTCGCGTGGCCCAGCCCCGTCGTGGACGTTCTGCTGGTAGAGCACGAGCGGCGCTCCGCCTTCGACCTCCGCTATGAACTGTGTGCTCACCCCCAGGTAGACTACCTGTTTGATCACGACGGAGAGGACGTTGTCCCCGTCGGCGCCGAACCTCACCTTCTCCGGCCTGACCGTCGCGTGGACCTCCGCGCCGGCCTCGATGGTCTCCGCTTCGGGCGCCACCGCCTCGATGCTCGCGCCCGCGCGGGTGCGCAGCGTGACCCTGTCTCCGCTCGCCGACTCGACGGTCCCGGAGAAGACGTTGGTCTGGCCGATGAAGCCGGCGACGAAGCGGTTTCTCGGGAGCTCGTAGAGGGTGGACGGGTCGGCCACCTGCTGGACTTTGCCCTCGTTCATCACCGCGATCCTGTCGCTCATCGTGAGCGCCTCCTCCTGGTCGTGGGTGACGTAGACGAAGGTGATCCCGACCTCGTGCTGCAGGCTCTTGAGCTCGAGCTGCATCTCCTTCCTGAGCTTCAGGTCGAGGGCCCCCAGAGGCTCGTCGAGCAGCAGCACCTTGGGGCGGTTGACGAGCGCGCGGGCGAGCGCGACCCGCTGTTGCTGGCCGCCGGAGAGCATGCCGGGCTTGCGCTTCTCGAAACCCTCTAGCTGCACCATCGCGCAGGCCTCGGTCACCCGCTGCCTGAGCTCATCGCCCTTGACCCCGCTCCTCCTCAAGCCGAAGGCGACGTTGTCGAAGACGTTGAGGTGGGGGAAGATGGCGTAGGACTGGAAGACGGTGTTTACGGGCCGCCTGTACGGCGGGACCCCCCGCACCGGTTCGCCGGCGACGGAGATCTCGCCTCGGGAGGGCTCTTCGAAGCCGGCGATCATGCGCAGGGTAGTGGTCTTGCCGCACCCCGAAGGCCCCAGCAGCGAGAAGAACTCGCCCTCCCCAATCTCGAGCGTGAGGTCGTCGACCGCGACGAACTCCCCGAAGCTCTTGGTCACGTTCGAGAGCCGTACCGCCACGGGACGCCCCGCCCCCGGCATCCCCTCCTGCGGACGCTCCCTGGTGCCTCTCTCTTCCAACCCCTTACCCTCCTACTGTGCCTTTGGCCCCTTTGCGGGCTCCCTAGACGCTCACCACCGCGCCCGGTGATCGTCCGAAGTCTTCGCTCTTTTCACCCCGCTCCCTCCTGACGCGAGATTGTACTTCCGGCAAGGCCGGCTTTCAGTGTCTCCCGAGCCGCTCCGCCAAGGTCTTGCCGGTCGGGGGCTCTCCGGTCCGCTCGGCGTAGTCGTCCACACTCTTCAGTCCGCGCTGCACGAACCGGGCGCCCAGCCAGCGCAGCGGCTCGGGCTCCCAGGGGCGCGACTCGTGGTTGACGGTGGGCAGAAGGGTTATGCCGGTCTGGCGGCCGAGGATCATGTCGGCCAGCGTCCGGCCTGAGAGGTTGGCGGTCGCGACCCCCTGCCCCGTGTAGCCGTGCGCGGTCGCGAGCCCGCTCGCCGGGTCGTAGGACATCGTCGGCATCCAGTCGCGCGGCACGGCCAGAGGTCCTCCCCACGCGTGCGTGAACCGCGCACCCTCGAGGGCGGGGAACCACTCCAGCGCCGCGCGCCGCAGCATCTCGTGGGTCGGCTCGTGCCGGTCGTACTCGTCCTTTATGCGCGAGCCGTAGTGGTACGGAGCCCCGCGGCCCCCGAAGAGTATGCGGCCGTCGGCGGTGCGCGAGAGGTAGTCCACCGTGTAACGGTTGGAGGCCACGCACTCGCGGCCCTCCCAGCCGATCTCGGCCCACCGGGCTTCGGAGAGCGGCTCCGTCAGGACGATGAGGGAGTAGATGGGCAGCACTCGCCGGCGCAGCTTGCGTAGCCGTGCCAGGTACGCCTCCCCGGCGAGCACGATAGTCCGCGCGCGTGCCTCGCCGCCGGCAGCCACCAGCCGCGGAACGCCGCCGACCTCGTAGTCGGTGACGGGGGTCTGCTCGAAGATCGTGCCGCCCAGGCGCTCGACGGCCCGGGCCAGCCCGCGCACGAGCCGCGCGGGATGGATCGTAGCGCAATGAGGGTCGTACAGCGCGCCCCTGGCCTTCGTGATGCGGACGCGCCGGGAGATCTCTTCCTCGTTTAACAGCCTGCAATCCGCTTCCAGACCGAGCTCACGAAGCGACTCGTAGGTAACCTCGAGGCCGGGCACCTGGCTCGGCCCGCGGGCGACGCGGAGCAGCCCGCCCCGAAAGTACTGGGCGTCGATGCCCTCCGCCTCGGCGACCCTGCCAACCTCGGTTACCGAGTTCCGGATCTCGAGCAGAAGCTCCCGCGCGGCCTCTCTCCCGAAGCGCCGCGAGAGCTCTGCGGGGCTTACCGGAAACGACGGGCTACACCACGCGCCGTTGCGCCCCGAAGCGCCGAAGCCCGCGACCTCGCCCTCCAGCACCACGACCCGCAGCGAAGGCTCCAACTTGAGGAGGTAGTACGCCGTCCACAGACCCGTGAAGCCGGCACCCAGGATCGCCACGTCGGCCTCCGCCGTACCCAGCAGCGGCGGCCTCGGGACGACCTCTTCGCCGGCCGTCTCCAGCCAGAAGCTGTAAGAGCGGTAGTCCTTGTCTCCGGGGTGGGCGCTCTTCTCTACGCCCACGGTGCGGGTCAACCTCTACTCCTCCTGGCTCGCGCCGCTCTACCCGATCCGTGCTTCGAGTGTGCTCAGGTGCGGTACCCTAGCTCCTTCTCCAGCTCGGTGAGGGCCTCGTCGGTGATCTCCGCGATCCTCCCCAGCACCTCCCTGTCGGCTACCAGCGCCGGGGAGAACTGGATGACGGGGTCGTCCTTGTCGTCGAAGCGGCAGATGAGGCCGCCCTCCAGCAGCTTCCTCGACACGACACCCTTGAAGTACCGCTCGTACTCGTCGCCTTCCAGGGGCGTCCCGTCGGCCCGCTCGGGCTTGACCTCGACAGCCCAGAAGAAGCCCATGCCCCGGACCTCCTTGACGATCGGGTGCCCTTCGGCCATCCGTTTCAGCTCGCCCTCGAAGTACCCCTCGAGGTCGCTGACGTTCTCGAGGAGCCTCTCGCGCTCGATGATGCGGATGTTCTCTAGCGCCACCGCCGATGAGACCGGGTGCCCGCCGAAGGTCGAGCCGTGCGTGAACATCGGCGCGCCCTCGCGCAACGTCTGTCTCATCCTGTCGTTGACCACGACGCCGCCCATCGGCAGGTACCCGCTGGTGACGCCCTTGGCGAAGCTCGTCATGTCCGGCATCACGTCGAAGCGCTCGATGCCGAACCAGGTCCCCAGGCGGCCGAACGCGCAGATCACCGCGTCCGAGACCAGGAGCACGCCGTGGCGGTCGCAGATCTCACGCACCCGCCTCCAGTAGTCCGGCGGAGGGACGAGGCAGCCGCCCGCGTTCTGCACGGGCTCCAGTATGACGGCCGCCACCGTCTCGGGCGGCCCGAACTCGATGGCCTCCTCGATGGCGTCCGCGGCCCCCTCGGGGTCCTGCTGGGTGTTGTGCACGTGCACGAAGCCCTGCAAGAGCGGCTCGAACGGGGCCTTGAAGGCGGGGAGCCCCGTCACCGAGAGCGCGCCCATCGTCGTGCCGTGGTAGGCGATCTGGCGCGAGATGATCTTGTAGCGGCTCGCCTCACCGTTGGCCTTGTGGTACTGCCTGGCTAGCTTTATGACGGTCTCGACGGCCTCGGAGCCGGAGGAGACGAAGAAGCTGGAGTCGAGGTCCCCAGGCGCTATCTCGGAGATCTTGGCTGCCAGTTCCAGGCTCCTCGGGTGCTGGAAGCTCCAGTTGGGGAAGAACCCGAGCTCCTTCATCTGAGCGGCGGCGACCTCGCCCAACTCCGTCCTGCCGTGCCCGACCTGCGTCGTGAAGAGCCCCGCGAGGCCGTCTATGTACGAGCGGCCCTTGTCGTCGGTGACGTAGCAGCCCTCGCCCGAGACGATGACCGGCAGCTTGGACCAGTCCTCGGTGTACGGCGTGAAATGCAGCATGAGGTTCTCCACGCCCGCGAGCGGCGTGCTGTCCCCGTGCTCCCCGAGACCCCGCATGACATCCATCCAATTAACCTCCCCCAGCCGGAGCCGAAGATCCCTCGTCGTTTGCACGAATGCTACACAGTTACTGTAAGGGGGTCAAGACGCCTGCACTATAGTGTTCTCGTTACTGTTCTTCTGCCGGCGCGGCGACCTGTTGTGGCGTTTCGCGGCCATCCCGATGGCCTCCTGGCCGTGTGTATTTCGGGGAGGGGAAGCAGATGCGACCGTTACCGAAGCGTTATGAGACCGTCTCCGAAGCGTTATCCGGGCGTTGCCGTCGTGTAATCCGGGTCCCTTACAGTGATCAGTAGATGCTCGGGGAGGCCGGGCGTGAGGAAGTGAGGAGGAGGCGGGTATGAGGCGGACGGCGAAGGTTCTGGTGGCGGCGGCTCTCATGGTGGTCCTCTCCGCGGGCGCGGCCGTGGCCGTCTCCCTCACCGGTACCCCGGAGCGCGACGTGCTCGACGGCGCCGGAGGGGGCGACACCATCTCCGGCCGCGGCGGCTTTGACACGTTGCACGGCAAGGGTGGCAGGGACACGGTCAGGGGCGGGAGCGGCACCGACGAGGTCAACGGCGGGGTAGGGGCCGACGCGGTCTACGGCAACGGCGGGGACGACTACCTCATCGACTCCTCCGACGGGGACCGTGACTTCCTCTACGGCGGCCCCGGCGGGGACGATGTGCAGGTGCGGGACTTCCCGGCCGTCGAGGACGTGGTCTACTGCGGCGACGGGCGCGACACTGCCTACGTGGACAGGCTCGACGAGGTGCACGGCTGCGAGATCGTGCGTCTCCCCTAAGGCACCGTGGCGTAACAGAGAGGAG
Source organism: Rubrobacteraceae bacterium (assembly GCA_036258875.1). GTDB lineage: Bacteria > Actinomycetota > Rubrobacteria > Rubrobacterales > Rubrobacteraceae > JALYGY01. The sequence continues at coordinate 426 of DATACV010000009.1, read as the reverse complement.
GGAGGCGGGGATCCGCCTCCCTCCTTTATCGTGCGCGGTTGCTAGTGAGCCGGAGAGGGGTTGGTAAACGCTGCTTTGAAGAAGTCCGCCAGGCGCGGGTAGAGAACCTTGAGGTTCTCCGGGCGCACGATGCCGTGCCCCTCGTCCTCGAAGGTGAGCAGCTCGTAGGGGATGTCGCGTTCGTCGAGGGCCTGCGTGACGGCGTCGACGTTAGCGGGGGTAACGTTCGGGTCGCGGAGGCCCTGGACGATCAGGAGCTTCCCGCGGATGTTCTGAACGTAATTTATGGGCGAGCGCTCCCGGTAGCGGTCCGGGACCTCTTCGGGGGAGCCGCCCATCATCTCCTCGCTGTAGGGACGCAGGTCCGGGCGCGTGGCGTAGTAGTCCACGACGAGGTCGGTCATGCCGCAGATCGGGGCGGCGGCG
>DATACV010000008.1:0-6367 GCA_036258875.1 Rubrobacteraceae bacterium | reverse complement strand
ACGCCGCTGGACGCCAGGGAAGAGGTAGAAGAGCGAGGCTGGTTACCCGACGGGCCGGTCCGCGTAGGCCTCACCGCCGGGGCCTCCACCCCGAACTCCCAGATCGGGCTCGCCATCGGGCGCATCCTCGAGGCGCGCGGGCTCTCGCCCGAGGCGGCTCTCGAGTAGGTTCTCAGGTTCCCAGGCTTTTAGGTTTTCAGGGGTGCCGGGCGGAGGGTTTCCCGATACCTCAGAACCTCAAAGCCTTGCGCCGCTAAGGCAGCAACCCTTCGACGAAGCCAGAGCTCCTCAGCTGTTGGCGGCCTCGAGCTTCAGGGCGTGGATGTCGGGGAGGTTGCGGTAGGCACCGGCGTAGTCTATGCCGTAGCCTATGACGAACTCGTCGGGGACCTCGAACCCGAGGTACTTCACGTCCAGCTCCACCTGCCTGCGCGAGGGCTTGCTGAGCAGCGCGCAGATCTCCAGCGAGGCCGGCCTGCGCTGCAGCAGCGTGCGCCTCAGGTACGAGAGGGTGAGCCCGGTGTCTATGATGTCCTCGATTATGAGGACGTGCCTGCCCGTTATGTCTTCCTCGAGGTCTTTGAGGATACGGACGACGCCGCTTGTCTGGGTACCCGTCCCGTAGGAGCTTATGTCCATGAAGTCGATCTCGCACGGCAGCTCGAGGTGGCGCATGAGGTCGCTCAGGAAGACCACCGCGCCGCGCAGGATGCCGACCAGGAGGAGCCTCTCCTCCCTGTAGTCCTGCGTGATGCGTCCGCCCAGCTCGCGCACCTTCGCCTGAATATCCTCCGAGGCCACGAGCACGGGTCCCATCCCGTCCATCATCTGGTAGCTCACCCCCTCTCGAGTCCCTTCGCGGGGCCGCAAAGCCCCGCACCAGCTTAGAGGAAACCGGCGCCGTCCGCCGCCGCTCAGCTCCCGCGGTAGGTGCTGTAGGACCACGGCGAGACCAGGAGCGGCACGTGGTAGTGGGACGAGGGGTCGGCGATCCCGAACCGGACCGGCACGCGCCCGAGGAAGGGCGGGTCGGGGACTCCCTCGCCCGCGAAGTACTCGCCGACCTCGAACGAGATCTCGTACACGCCGGCCTCCAGCTCGCCGAGCAGCGGCGCGTCGGTGCGGCCGTCGGCGTTGGTGCTCGCCTCCTTCAAGAGCTCGCGGCCTTCGCCAGATGGGTCGAGGCGGAAGAGTTGCAGCCGGAGGCCTGTGGCGGGACGGCCGGCGGCGGTGTCGAGGACGTGAGTGGTCAGGGGCATCACTGCCTCCTCTCCACCCAGCCCTCGATCTGGCCGTACGGGTCCCTGGTGGCGTGGAAGATCTCGTTGTCGTTCTCGATCCCGAACCGCGCCAGATCGTAGAGGACGTGGTGCACGTTGGGGAAGGAGTACCAGATCCTCTCTACCTCTGGAAACGCTTCGAGCACGGCTTTGCCCATGCGGTAGAGGGTGTTCTGCACCGAGGGGCTGTAATGGTCGGTGAACGCCTCGAGGCTCTTTCGCAACACGCCGTCCCAGAGGCGGTCGAAGTCGGCGTCGGTGGTGTTGTAGACCCACTTCGCGGTGACGATGGTCGCCAGTATGCGGTCGTCGGTCTCGGGCAGGGTCGTGAACCGCTCCTGAAAGAACCCCTCGAAGCCCGAGTCGGTGGTCTTCATCACGTAGACGTCGGCGATCCCGGCCTCGACCGAACGGCCACCGCTCTCGTCGCCGGAGACCTCCGCCTCTCGCTCGCCCCGGCCCCGGATGAACGAGTGCTCGTGGGGCCGGCCGTCCACCTCGATCCTGTCCCACCGGTGCTGGGTGATCCCGACCCAACAGCTCGTGACGGTGGGGCCCGCCTCCAGGAAGTGGTCCACTAGCGCCAGCCCGAAGCCTTCGATGCTCCCGGTGAGGTGGTCCTTCGCGAGCGCGTAGACCGTGTTGCGCATGGTATCGGTAGCGAGCAGCCGGGAGTTATCTCCTTTTGTATGGGCCGCTTCAAAGTCGCCCTCCAGCGCGACGCTGACGTCGAGGTCCCATAGCTCGTGGCGCTCGGCGCGGCGCTCGACCTTGACGAGCCGGATCTCCGACTTCCCGTAGTTGTTCTGCCCCAGGACGATCCTGCCCGTCCGGCTGCCGGTCGCTTCGGTCATCGTCCACCCCTCTCTAGTAGCCCTGGCGGGCGTTGTAGATATCGCCACCGCGCTCCGCGTACTCCCTGAGCACCGCCGCCGCCTCCTCGCGGCACACGCCGCGCACCACGGAGATGCCGCGCCGCTCGAGCGCGGAGACCCAGTCGTCCATCTTGGGACCCTCGTCGAAGCCTATCTCGCTCGCGTCCTCGTCGCTGGCCCCGCAGGCGAGGCGCCTGACGCCGGACCACGTTACCGCCCCGAAGCACTGGATACACGGCTCGGTGCTGGCGACGAGCTCGTAGGGTGGGCGTCCGGGGCCGCCCAGGTCGAAGTGCCCGATGATCCGCTGCGCGACCATGAGCGCCACAATCTCGGCGTGGGCGGTCGAGAGGTTGGTCGCCGTTACCAGGTTGACGCCGGGGGCGACGAGGCGGTTCGTGCTCAGGTCGAAGACCCCAGCCCCGAACGGCCCCCCGGTCCCGCGCTCCACGTTGGAGCGGGAGAGCTCGATCGCGAGCCGCATGCGGTCCTCTTGCGTGTGGTACTCGCGGTCGGGGTCCGGGATGAGCTCCTCGACCCACCCGGGAAGAGCGAGCGCCACCCCGGGATAGCTCACGACCCCTCCCCCGGCTCGACCAGATCCCTGAGCCTGAGGCGGGCGATCTTGGCGATCTCGCCGAGCGCGGTCTCGACCTCCTCGGGCCGTGAGTGCCCCAGCCGGGCCGCGGCGCTGGCCAGGATCGTCTCTTTGCTGTGCTCCCTGACGCACACGATGAACGGGAAGCCGAACTTGTCCCGGTACGCCGAGTTCAGCCGCTGGAAGTCCTCGTACTCCTCGGGCGTCAGCCTGTCCAGGCCGGCGGAGGCCTGCTCGCGCTCGGACTCGGCGGTCAGCTCGCCCGCGACCGCCGCCTTCCCCGCGAGGTCGGGGTGGGCCCGGATGAGCGCGATTTGCCTCTCTGGAGGCGCCGCGTACATCGTCCTGACGAACGCCTCGCGCAGCTCCGCGAAGTCCCCGAAAGGACGCTCGCGCCAAGCCCCCTCTGCGACCCACGGGGAATGCTCGTAGAGCGCGCCGAACCTGGAGACGAACTCCTCGTGGCCGAGCTCGTTCACCTCTTCTATTGTGGTCTTCTCCGCCAAGTTCCTGGCCTCCCCAGGGTCCGCCTAGCCCGCGCCGAACCTCTCGGCCTCCCCTTCGGCCTCCACCCTCACCTCCACGGCCCGCGCACCGGCGTCGAGCGCTGCCTCCATCACCCTCAAGGAGGCCTCCAGCACCTCACGGCGTCCGCCGGTGAGCGCCGTGACCTCCGGTCCCGCCTCGCGCGCGAGGCCCGTGTCGCTAGCGGCCCGTTTCGCGGCCTCTACCTGCTCCCGCGGGGGGTTCTCCGCCCCGGAGGAAGGGACCACCTTGAGCTCCGCGGTGAGCTCCGCCCTCTCGTACGCGGGCACTAGTGCTCCTCCCTCTCGTCGAGGCGTCCGATACCGGAGTAGCCGCGGCTGCCCGGCTGCGGCGGCTCGTCGGGCGGCTTCTCGGCAATACCTACGATCTGCTCCGGCTTCACGGGAACGCGCGTCAGGTCCCGCCCCGTAGCGTCGCGCAGCGCGGCGACTATGGCGGGGGTCGAGGCTATGGTCGGGGGCTCGCCGACGCCCTTGAGGCCGTAGGGGGCCTCGGGGTCGGCGAGCTCCAGGATCTCCGCCCGCACGGACGGCATGTCCAGGATCGTGGGGATCAGGTAGTCCGTGAAGGAGGCGTTCTGGATCTTGCCTTCTTTTATCTGGATCTCCTCCAGGAGCGCGAGCCCGAGTCCCTGGGCTATCCCGCCCTCGATCTGGCCTTCCAGCGCCTGCGGGTTCATGGCCTTGCCGACGTCCTGGGCGGTGGCGATCTCTACCACCCGAACCAGGCCGAGCTCTGTGTCCACCTCGACCACCGCCCGGTGCGCGGCGAAGGCGAACTGCAAATGCGCGTCTCCCTGCCCCTTCTCGTCGAGCGGCTCGGTCTCTCTGTGGTGGAACTCGACGGTCTCCTCGATCTCCTCCGCGCCGAGCAACTCGGCGAGTGAGACCACCGTCTCGCCGTCCGAGACGACGTCGCCGTCTACTATCGCGAGGTCTCCCTCCCCGTACCCTTCACGCACCCTCTCGAAGACGCGCTCGCGCACCTGCTCGCAGGCCTGCTTGACGGCGGCGCCGGTTACGTAGGTCTGGCGCGAGGCCGAGGTGGAGCCGGCGGAGCCGACCCTCGTGTCGGCCTGGAGCACCGCCACCCTCTCGACGCCGAGCTCGGTGCGCGCGATCTGGGCCTCGACCGTGATCAGCCCCTGCCCCACCTCCGCCGCAGCCGTGTGGACCCGCACGTGCGGCTCGCCGTCCTCGACGGCGAGGGTAACGCGCGCCGTCGAGTAGTCGTCGAACCCGGCCGAGAACCCGATGTTCTTGTAGCCGACGGCGTAGCCTATCCCCCGCCTCACCCCCTCGCCGTGCGTGACGTTGGAGACGCCGCCGGGGAGCCGGCGCAGGTCGCGGCCCACTAACTCTTCCTCCTCGGGCAGGGGCATCTCCCTCACACGCTCGAGTATCTCCCTCACCGGCGCCGGGTGCGGGACCTCCTGGCCGAACGGGAAAGTGTCTCCGGGCTTCAGCGCGTTCTTCAGGCGCAGCTCCAGGGGGTCCATCCCGAGCTCTTTCGCCAGCCTGTCCATCTGGGCCTCGTGGGCGAAGCAGACCTGGACCGCGCCGAAGCCGCGCATAGCGCCGCACGGCGGATTGTTGGTGTAGAGCATGTGGCTCTCTATCCGGGCGTTGGGCACCTCGTAGGGGCCGCAGGCGAAGGTCGCGGCGTTCGTGCAGACGGCGATTGAGCTGGAGGCGTAGGCGCCGCCGTCGAAGACGAGGCGGGCCTTGACGTAGAGGAGCTCGCCGTCCCGCGTCGCGCCGTGCTCGTAGCGCAACTTGCAGGGATGACGGTGGACGTGCCCGTAGAACGACTCCTCGCGGTTGTACACCATCTTCACCGGCCGTCCCGTCTCGAGCGCGAGCATGCAGGCGTGGATCTGCATCGAGAGGTCCTCCCGCCCGCCGAACGCGCCGCCGACCCCAGAGAGCGTGAGCCGGACCCGATCGGGCTCCAGTCCCAGGCTCTCGGCGACCTGATCCCGGTCCAGGTGGAGCCACTGGGTCGAGATGTAGAGGTCGACGCCCCCCTGCCCGTCGGGGACGGCGAGCCCCGACTCGGGGCCGAGGAAGGCCTGGTCCTGCATCCCGACTTCGTACTCCCCGCTCACCACCACGTCGGCCTCCGCCTCGGCCGCTGCCACGTCGCCGTGCACGATGTCGATGCGCTTTAGCACGTTGCCGGAGAGGTGGAGCCGCGGCGCGTCCTCCTTCATCGCCTCCTCGGGGTCCGTGAGGGGATCTAGGACCTCGTACTCGACGGAGATCTTCTCGAGCGCGCGCCTCGCGGTCTCCGGGTGGTCCGCGGCGACGAGGGCCACGGCCTCGCCCTGGTAGCGGACCGTCTCCCACGCGAGCACCGGCTGGTCGGGGACCTCCATCCCGTAGACCTTGCGCCCTGGTACGTCCTCGTGGGTCAGGACCGCGCGCACCCCCGGCATCTCCTCCGCCTCGGAGGTGTCTATGGACCAGACGTTCGCGCGCGGGTGGGGGCTCCTGAGCGTCGCCCCCCACAGCATGCCATCCATCCAGAGGTCCGACGAGTACTCGAACTCGCCCCTCACCTTGGGCACGCCGTCGGCACGCTCCGTGTGCTCGCCCACTCTGCCCGGCGTCTGTACCGGCGCCGAGGGCCGCTCGCGGGTCGGGGCCGTCGGCGTCGTCTGCTCGATGGTCATAGAGAAAGCCTCCGTAAGGTTTCAGGCACCAGGCCTTGCAGGGGCGGATCGCGAACCGCCCCTGCCATCCAATTCAGCTCATCCTCTGCGCGGCGAGGTGGACCGCGTCCAGGATCTTCTCGTAGCCGGTGCAGCGGCAGAGGTTGCCGGCGAGGGCCTCCCGGATCTCCGCGTCCGTGGGGTCCGGGTTGCGGCCCAGCAGATCGTGGGTCGCGACTATGAGCCCCGGCGTGCAGAACCCGCACTGCACCCCTCCGGCCTCGACGAAGGCCCTCTGCACGGGGTGCAACTCCTCACCTTCTGCTATCCCCTCGACCGTGACCACCTCGCGACCCTCGGCCTGGCCCGCGAGGACCAGGCACGAGCAGACGAGCACGCCGTCGAGGTAGACGGA
>DATACV010000007.1:0-2136 GCA_036258875.1 Rubrobacteraceae bacterium | reverse complement strand
CACCAGTTCTACACTGTGCACCGCGTGCTCGTAGACGACGAAGAGGTGCGCGCGCGACGGCTGGCGCTGTGCGCGGCGACCAAGGCGGTGCTAGCCGCGGGCCTGGATCTCCTGGGCGTGGAAGCGCCAGAGAAGATGTAGGCGCATGAGCGGGAATTCGGGAGAGCTACGGTTCGTAACCTACCTGTCTCCCGGTATCCCGCAGAGCTTCTTTGAAGCCGTAGTCGACCACGTGCGGCGGGCGCTGGGGTGCGAGCGGGCCTCGCTCCGGGTAGAGACGCGGGTGTCGGGCCCGGAGAAGGGCGCGGCGGATCCTTTCTCCGGAGACGAGGTCGACGTGGGGTTCATGTGCTCGCCCTCGTTCGTCTGGCTGCGAGATCTAAGGCCGCCTCCCGTGGAGTTGCTCGGCGTCGCGCCCGTCTTCGGAGACCCACGAGCCTCGGGGAGGCCCTTCTACTTCTGCGACGTCGTGGTGCTTCGGGACGCTCCGATCCGGTCGTTCGCCGAGCTTCGAGGGCGCGTGTGGGCCTACAACGACGCGTGCTCGTTGAGCGGTTATTACAGTCTCCTGCACAAGCTGGCGGAGATGGGGGCGGACGAGGGCCTCTTCGGTAGCCTGTTCCGCTCGGGATCTCACCTGAACTCCATAGAGGCGGTGATCGGTGGCGAGGCGGACGCGGCGGCCATCGACTCCAACGTGTTGAGCATGCGGGTTCGGGAGGTCCCTGGCCTGCGCGAGAGGTTGCGCGTGATCGAATCCTGGGGGCCGTATCCGGTCCAGCCCGTCGTGGTTCGCTCGGCGCTCCCTGCGAAGCTGAAAGGGGAGCTGCGGGCGAGCCTCCTGGCGACCGGGGCGGACCCACGTACCCGGCGCGCCCTCTCCGAGTTCGGCCTGGAGCGCTTCGCCCCCGTCACGGACGACGACTACCCTGCCGACCTGCTCACCCGGCGCGCACCGGAGTAGACCGGTAGCGAGAGGCGCTCTGGTATACTTTTTGTCGCTATTTCTGGGCGAGAGACCGGGGAGGACATGAGCACGCGCGGCCGGTTGACGATCTGCCAGGTCTCGGACATCCACTGCGGCAACCCGAAGTTCATACCGGACCTGCTGGAGCGTTCGATCCTCGAGGTGAACGACATGGAGCCGACGGCTGTGGTGGTCTCCGGCGACCTGACGGACGCGGGCTACCGCCAGGAGTTCGAGATGGCGGCTGAGTACATCCAGCGCTTCAGGTGCGAGAACGTCATGGTCATCCCCGGCAACCACGACTCGCGCAACGTCGGCTACGTCCACTTCGAGCGGCTCTTCGGGGAACGCTACTCGTGCATAGACTTCGAGGACGCCGTGATGGTAGGTATCGACTCCTCCGAGCCCGACCTCAACGACGGCAGGGTCGGACGCGAGCACTACGAGTTTATCCGCGACTCGTTCGCGCGGGCTGACGAGAGGCTCAAGATCTTCGTGATCCACCACCACCTGATCCCGATCCCCGGCACGGGACGCGAGAGAAACATCATCTTCGACGCCGGCGACGTGCTGGAGCTGCTCCACGAAGTCGGGGTGAACCTGGTGCTCTCGGGGCACAAGCACGTACCGTACTCGTGGAAGCTCGAGGACATGTTCATCGTGAACGCGGGTACCGCCTCGACGACGCGCCTGCGCGGCAACACGCGCCCCTGCTACAACATCATCGAGATCGAGGACGGGCGTGTCCAGGTCTTCCGCAAGTACCCGTTCAAGGAGCGCGAGCTGATCGTGGACTTCGACTCGGTCAGCCGCGAGTACTCGCGCTACGAGGAGAGGATAGACTCCGACCTCGGGATCGACCCGCAGGTTCAGGTGGGCGGGGACTAGGGCCCACGCTTGCGGGCCCTCTTCCTGATCGACGGCGAGCACTACCCGCCGGTCGTGCTGGACGCGATGCAAAGCGTGCGCGACTCTCTGGGCGCCGAGGGCGTGGCCGCGGCATTCCTGGGCGGCACCGAGAAGCTGAAGGAGGGCACGGACTACGGGGTGCCGCTGGTAACCGGTGAGGACCCGGCCTCGGCGGTTGAGCGGGCCCTCTCGGAGTACCCTGTGGACGTGGTTGTCGACCTCTCCGACGAGCCGGTGGTCGGGTACCGGGAGCGGATGCG
>DATACV010000006.1:0-16643 GCA_036258875.1 Rubrobacteraceae bacterium | reverse complement strand
GATCTCGGGCCGCCCGAGTCTCGCGAACCCGTACCTCTTGTAAAGCTCGTGCGCGTCCCTGGTGGCGAGCATCCATCGCCGCAAGCCTTGCAACATCCGGGTGGGAGAGGACCACCTCGACGAGCCACCTCCCGATGCCGCGGCCCCGGTGCTCCTCCAGCACGAAGACGTCGGCCAGGTAGGCGAAGGTGGCGCGGTCGGTGATCACCCGCGCGAACCCGACCTGCTCCCCGTCCCTGTACACGCCGAAGCAGAGCGAGTTCTCGATGGAGCGCCTCACCACTTCCTCCGGCACGCCCGCGGCCCAGTAGGATTCTTTGAGGTAGCCGTGGATCACGCCGAGGTCGAGCTCCGAAGGGTCGGTGCTTATGCGGTAGCCTTCCCTTTCGAGACGTATCGGGGCGCCCTGGTCGGGGATATCGACCCTCTCCAGCCCTTCTTCTGTGGGGGAATATCGCGGGCCGCCTCTCTGGCTCACGGATCGCCTCCTACTCACCCCGCACGAAGACCGCGCGCGCCAGGGCCTCCCCAAGGGCGTGGGACCCCCCGTCTTCGTCCTCCACCGTGACGACGCCGTCCAGGTCCCGCACCTCCCTGACGCTCAGCAGACGCCCCGGAACGAGCCCGTGATCTCCGAGGTATTCGAGCGTGGAAGGGTCGTCCCCTACCTTGGAGATGCGCACCCGCTGGCCGGCCGCAGCCTCGCCCAGGGGGAAGGAGTCGTCGGGCGCGAAGCTCCCGTCCGCCGCGGGGATGGGGTCGCCGTGTGGGTCCTGGTCGGGGTGCCCGAGGAACTCCGCCAGCCTCTCCGTGAACCCATCGGATACGGCGTGCTCGAGGCGCTCCGCCTCCTCGTGTACCTCCCGCCAGGTGTACCCGAGGTGCTCGAGCAGGAAGGTCTCGATCAGGCGGTGGCGCCGGATCAGACGCAGCGCCTCCCCCCGTCCCCGCCTCGTGAGCGATGCTCCCCGATACCGCTCGTACTCGACGAGCCCCATCTCCTGCATCCGCACGAACATGTTGGTGACCGAGGGTGGCGCGATGGAGAGCCTCTCCGCAACGTCCTTGGTCGAGGCCGCCCCAGACCCGGCTACCTCCCATATCGCCTTGACGTAGTCCTCCACAGAGGCCGAGGGGGACCGGGTGAGCGCGGGATCGTCCGTCATCGCGCCCATGCTAGCCAACCCGAACCCTCCTATCAAGAAAGCCCAGACACCGCTTTAGAGTAGCAAAATACTTGACAACGAGCGCAGCAATTCGTTAAATTAGTTTAGGCTAATAATTCAGTGGCTCCTGGGCTGCACGAGAGGAGTAGGGATGAGCGAGGGCGAGAACGCGGGCATCTCGCGTCGGGAGTTCCTGCGGGCCGCGGGGACGTTGGGGGTCTCCGGCGGGCTACTGGGGGCTTACGCGGGCCGGGCTCGGGGGCATGATGGGGAGGATCACGGGTCCGGCGTTGCCCGGGCCGAGGCCGAGCACATGGCCGCCCACGGCGGGAACAGCACGGTGGGCGAGGTGGACACCTCGCGGTTCGACCCGAGCGCGTTCCTGCGTGACTTCTACTGGGGGGAGGAGCGCGTCGAGGGTGGCAGGAAGGTCCGGGAGTACGAGTTGACGGCCGAGGAGGTCGAGATCGAGGTCGCGCCGGGCGTGACGTACCCGGCGTGGGCCTACAACGGCCAGGTACCAGGACCGACGTTGAGGGCTAGGGAGGGCGACCGGCTGCGGGTAGTGTTCAGGAACCGGGACGCGCACCCGCACACGATCCACTTCCACGGGTTTCACCCGGCGAACATGGATGGGGTCTTCGAGCTCGTGGGGCCGGGGCAGGAGTTCGTCTACGAGTTCGACGCCGAGCCGTTCGGGTGCCACCTCTACCACTGCCACACCTCGCCCTTGCGGAAGCACATCGAGAAGGGGCTCTACGGGGCGTTCGTCATAGACCCGGGGGAGGGGCGCCCGGAGGCCGACGAGCTGGTCATGGTCATGAACGGCTTCGACACCAACTTCGACGCCTCCAACGAGGTCTACGCCGTCAACACTGTCGCCTTCCACTACCAGAAGCACCCGGTGCGGATAAAGAAGGACGAGCTCGTCCGGGTATACGTGGTCAACGCGCTCGAGTTCGACTTCGTGAACAGCTTCCACACGCACGCCAACTTCTTCGACTACTACCCGACGGGCACCAGGCTCGAGCCCTCGGAGTTCACCGACACCAAGGTCTTCGGCCAGGGGGAGCGCGGGATCATGGAGTTCCGCTACCGCTTTCCGGGCAGGTTCATGTTCCACGCCCACGTCAGCGAGTTCGCCGAGCTCGGCTGGATGGGCCTCTTCGACGTGGTGGAGGGTTAGGAGATGGCGAGGAACGAGCGCGGGGCGGGCTGGGTGCTGCTCGGGCTCGTGCCGCTCCTGGGCCTCGGCGTGCTGCTCGCCTTCGTGGTGCTCAACGGGGCGGGGGTGGGACGCGAGGACGCCCCACCGGTAGAAGACCTCAGCGTCCAGCGCGTGGCTTTGCCGAGGGAGCACGAGTTCGTGCTCGAGGTCAGGAACGGTGGGCCCGAGCCCGTGACCATGAGCCAGGTAGTGGTGAACGACGCGATCTGGGACTTCCGGGCGGAGCCGGACAACACCATCCCGCCTTTAGGTTCCGCGACGGTCACGGTGCCGTACTCGTGGGTCGAGGGGGAGGCCTACGAGATAGTCCTCATCACGAGCACGGGGACCACCTTCGACGCGGAGGTGCCGGTGGCGCTGCTCACCCCCGGCTTCTCGGGCGAGAGCTTCTGGCGCTACGCGCTCATCGGGACCTACGTCGGGGTGATCCCTGTGGCCCTCGGGCTCCTGTGGTACCCGTTCCTCAGGCGCCTGGGCTCTTCAGGCATGAACTTCGTGCTGGCGCTCACGGTCGGGCTGCTGGCCTTCCTCGTCGTGGACACCCTCGAGGAGGCGATGGAGGTCGCCGTCGAGCTGCCGGGGATCTTCTCCGGGGTACCGCTCGTGATCCTGCTGACGTTGCTGACGCTGCTCGGGCTCCTGGCGGTCGAGCGGTTGCTCAGGCGGGGGCGGGAGGAGTCGAGCCGGCTCGGCACCTCCTACCGGATAGCCCTCGGGATAGGGCTCCACAACCTGGGGGAGGGGCTCGCCATCGGGGCGGCGTTCGCCCTCGGGGAGGCGGCCCTGGGAGTATTCCTGGTAGTGGGCTTCACGCTGCACAACATCACCGAGGGCGTCGGCATCGCCGCGCCCATCTTGAGGGAGAGGCCGCGTCTCGTGCACTTCCTATGGCTCGCGCTGCTCGGCGGGGGGCCCGCCATCGTGGGGACCTGGATCGGGGGCTTCGCCTTCTCCAACCTGCTGGCGGCCGTCTTCCTCGCGGTCGGGGCCGGGGCAATCCTCCAGGTCATCTACGAGGTCGGCCGGCTCCTCCTCGCGGACTCGGCCCGAACGAAGACCCCGGCCCTCTCGGCTCCCAACCTGGGCGGGCTCCTGGTCGGGGTGGCCATCATGTACGCCACGGCGTTGCTAGTCTAGGTGTCGTGCCTCCGGTAACGGCGTCCCTCTTTCGGAACTGGCCGCCGCATGCTATCAATAGGGCCGTGCGCGCCATCGAGCCAGCGACGACCGGAGGCGAGGCGCGGTGATCGGGTACTTCGCCGGGTTGCCGCCGGTCTTGCAGGCACTCCTCGCCACGTGTTTTACGTGGGGGATGACGGCGCTCGGGGCGTCTCTCGTATTCGGGACCAAGAACGTGCCCCGCAAGCTGCTCGACGCGATGCTCGGGTTCGCCGCGGGGGTCATGATCGCGGCGAGCTTCTGGTCGCTGCTTGCTCCGGCGATAGAGCTCTCCGCGGAGGGGTCGCTGCCCAAGTGGGTACCGCCGGTCATAGGGTTTCTCGCCGGGGGCGTCTTCCTGCGGCTCCTGGACCGGCTGCTCCCGCACCTGCACCCGGGGATGAAGATGTCCGAGGCCGAGGGCATCCACACGAGCTGGCGCCGCAGTGTGCTCCTGGTCTCCGCCATAACGTTGCACAACATCCCGGAGGGGCTGGCGGTCGGCGTAACCTTCGGGGCCGTGGGGCTCGGCATCTCGGAGGGGGTGCCGGGGGCCTCTCTGGGAGCGGCGGTGGCGCTCGCGATCGGCATCGGGCTCCAGAACTTCCCGGAGGGCACCGCGGTAGCCATGCCCTTGAGGCGCGAGGGGATGTCGCGCGCGAAGAGCTTCTTCTACGGCCAGCTCTCGGCGGTGGTCGAGCCCGTCGCGGGGGTCCTCGGGGCAGCGGCCGTGATCCTGGCGAGGCCCATCCTGCCCTACGCCCTCGCCTTCGCCGCCGGCGCCATGATCTTCGTCGTCGCCGAGGAGCTCGTCCCGGAGGCCAAGCGCGGTAGCCCGGATATCGCGGCCATGTCCCTCATGGTCGGCTTTGCGGTGATGATGACGCTCGACGTCGCCCTCAGCTGACGCCGAGCGCTCGAGCTGTCAGCTTTCAGCAAGGGCCACAAATCTTTGCTCCTCGCGGCTGACGAACCTCCTGGGATCTACCGCTGTATACTGCCGCAAGCAGAGACCAGGTAGGCGACGAACGGGTGGAGCTGAAGGCTGATAGCTGATGGCTGACGGCTAAAAAGATGGCTGACCGCTCTAAAGCGCTCGCTGTCTGGGCCTGGGTCCTCTACGACTTCGCGAACACGATCTTCTCGGTGAGCATCCTGACCGTCTTCTTCCCGCTCTGGGTCGACGCGCAGGTCGGGAACGGCGCGCCGCTCGTCAACGCGGCCACCGCCTTCTCGGCGCTCCTGGTGCTCTTTACGGCCCCCATCCTGGGCGCGGTCGCCGACCTGAGGCAGCGCAGGGTCCCCTACCTGGTGGCCCTCACGCTCGGCGCGGTCGCGCTCACGGCGGCGCTCGACGTGGCGGGCGGGGTAGTGGTCGGGGTGGCCCTGTTCGTGGCGTCCGACCTCGCCTACCAGTCGGCGCTCGTCTTCTACAACGCCCTGTTGCCGGGCGTCGCGGTGGGACGGGGGGCGGGCAGGATCAGCGGCTACGGCACGGCCGCGGGCTACGTCGGCACGATCCTGGCCCTCGTCGTCCTGACGTTCTTCGTCTCAGGCGGCGAGGCCGTGCGCTCCATCTTCGGGCCTTTCGGCGGCTGGGCCGAGACCGGCGGCGAGCAGAACCAGAACGCCTTTCTGCCGACGGCCTTCCTGTACCTGCTCTTCAGCCTGCCCGCCTTCTTCTTCGTGCCCGACCCGGAGGTGCGCCCGCCGCGCCCCGTCTCGCTCGGGGCAGCCTACCGCGACGTGGTCCGCACGCTGCGGAGGTTGCGCGGCGGCTACGCGGGGATGGGGACGTTCATCCTGGCCACCGTGCTCTACATGGACGCGGCCAACACGGCGGTCTCCAACATGGCGCTCTACGGCCGGGAGGTCTTCGGGATGGTGAGCACGGAGGTCAGGAACCTGCTCCTCTTCTCGACGGTCTTCGCCGTCGTGGGGTCTGCGGCCTCGGGGTTCGCCACCGACAGGGCCGGACCGAAGCGGACGCTGCTCGTCGTGCTCGCACTGTGGCTCGTCGCGATCTTGCTCACGGCCCTCGCGCCCGCCGCCTGGACGCTCTTCGTGGCCGGACCGCTCGTGGGGATCGCGCTTGGCGGGACGTGGACCGTCAGCCGCGTAATGCTCGTCGCCCTCTCGCCGCCCGAGAAGCTCGGCGAGTTCTTCGGGCTCTACTCGCTCGCCGGGAGGTTCTCGGCAGTCCTCGGGCCGGCCCTCACGGCGCTGCTGCTAGTCGTCTTCGGGGGGCTCGAGGGGACCGCCTACAGGATCTCCATCGGGTCGCTGGCCGTGATCATGACTCTAGGCATCCTCCTGCTCGCGCGCGTCCCCGACGCGCGCCCGGGTCCCACCGTGGAGGAGTTCGCGCCGGAGGCGCTGATCAGATGAGGGGGGAAGCATGAGGGGGACGGAGGGAGACGGGGCGAGGCTCGTGGCGCTCCGGGGGCGGGTGGTCACGGACTACGAGGTCTGGCCCGAGGGGACCGTTCTGCTGGAGGGGGGAGCGATAGCCGCCGTGAGTCCTGACGACTCGCTCCTGGGCGATGCCGAGGAGGTCCACGAACACGCGGGCTCGTTGCTGCTGCCTGGCTTCGTCGACCTCCAGGTCAACGGCGCCTTCGGCGTGGACGTCGCCTCCGAACCCCACCGCCTGGCCGAGCTCTCGAGAGCCCTCCTCTCGACCGGGACCACTGCGTACCTGCCTACCGTGATCTCCTCCCCGGAGAGCCTCTACGCGGAGGTCTTGCCTGCGCTCGCCGCGGGGGTGTCTGCCTCGGGCGCCGGGGCGGAGCCGCTCGGCGTCCACCTCGAGGGGCCTTTCATAAGCCTGGAGAAGAGGGGCGCGCACGCCGCCGCCCACATCGCGCCGCCGGACCTGGGGCTGCTCGCCCACCTCCTCGACCTCGGCCCGGTACGGATGGTCACCCTCGCTCCCGAGCTCGAAGAGGCCGGCGAGCTCATGACGCTCGCCGTGAGGCGTGGCGCGGTGGTCTCCGCTGGCCACTCCGGCGCCCACTTCGAGGTGGCCTACGAGGCATTCGACGCGTCGGTGGCCGGCGTGACCCACCTCTTCAACGCCATGAGCGCCATGCACCACCGCGAGCCAGGGCTTCCCGGCGCCGCCTTCGCCCACCCGAGGGTCGTCTGCGGCCTTATCGCCGACGGGCTCCACGTCCACCCGGAGATGGCAGCCCTCGCCTTCCGCATGCTCGGCCCTGACCGCGTCTGCCTCGTCACCGACGCCATTGCCGCCGCCGGCGTGGGGGACGGCGAGTACCGCCTCGCCACCAGGACCGTCTACCTGGAAGGGGGCGTCCCCAGGCTGGGGAGCGGCGCGATCGCCGGCAGCACCCTTACCATGGCGGAGGCCTTCAAGAATATCCTGGCCTTCACGGGCTGCACCGTCCCGGAGGCCGCCCGCATGGTCGCGACTACCCCCGCACGCCTCGTCGGGGAGGGCCGGCGCAAGGGCCGCCTCACCCCCGGCTACGACGCCGACGTGGCGGTGCTCGCCCCGGACCACTCGGTCGAGGCCGTCTGGCGGGGCGGTGAGCTCGCCTACGAGACGGAAGGGAGCAGCCGGTGAGACGAGCGGTGGGCGGCGTGGCCCTCGAGTGCGTACGGGGCGACATAGCTTCGCAGGATGACGTAACCGCGATCGTCAACGCGGCCAACGCCGAGCTGCGGAGCGGGGGAGGGGTGGCCGGTGCGATCCACCGCGCCGCGGGTCCCGGGCTCGAAGAAGAGGCGCGACCCCTCGCCCCCATAAGCCCCGGCGAGGCCGTTATCACCGGCGGCCACGGCCTGCCTAACCGCTACGTGATCCACGCTCTGGGCCCCGTCTACGGGCGCGACCACCCCGAGGCCGAACTGCTGGCCAACTGCTACCGCAACTCGCTAGCCCTCGCCGAGGAGAGGGGGATAGACTCCCTCGCCTTCCCGGCGATCTCCACAGGCATCTTCGGCTACCCCCTCGAGGAGGCCGCGAGGGTGGCGCTGGGGACGGTGGTGGGGGAGGCCGAGCGCCTGAAGAGCGTGCGCCTCGTACGGTTCGTGCTCTTTGGCGAGGAGGACTTCGAAGTCCACGCGAGGGTTCTCTCCGAGCTATCATGAGGCGGCCGGTCGGGAGCCCGGCGCACCCGGGAAAGGAGTAGAGATGAAGTTGTTGTACATAGTCACGAAGGGAACCGGCGACGCGACGCTCGCCTCGGTGCCCCTGCACATCGCGGCCAACGGCTCCATCGAAGTCGGCCAGGAGGTCTCAGTGGTGCTCGCGGGGGACGCGACGGAGCTCGTGGTCGAGGAGAACGCGCAGAGCGTGGAGGGGATAGGGGTGCCCCCCATGCGCGAGCTCCTGAGCAAGTTGAGAGACCACCAGGTCCCCGTCTACGTCTGAAAGGGCTGCGCGGACGCCCGTGGGGCGACGGAGGAGAGCCTGGCGGCGGTCGGCGGCACGTGGGCGGCCCCACCCGACGTGGCGAGGCTGTGCGCCGAGGTCGACAGGGTCCTCACCTTCTAGAGCTGATGGCGAAAGGGTCGCGCCTTCTGCGGGGCAAGGCATCTAGGCTCTGAGGTGCTTAGGCCTTGAGGCTCTAAGGCTTTGAGGTTCTGAGGGTTGGAAGGTAGGGAACCCGTATTGCCAACCACCGCTGAGAACCTCAAGACCTTCTCCCCACAGGCTCGTACATCACGCGGCACCGCTATGGGGACGGTAAGGCCGGGGCGTCGAAACCCCGGCCTCGGTTATTAGCCCGGCAGCTTTGGAGGGGGAACTCACAAAGATTTCTCTCTCTGTGGGCCACCGAACTTGTAACGAATGTTTACCCGATCGCGCGGGATCTAAACACCCGAGCAAGCGCCGGCGTCTTTCGCTAGGATGGTGGCTGGCCGGCGGCTAACTGGGAGGGGGGCCGCCGGCCCTCTCTCACAGCCATGCGACCCCCTCCCACCGGTGCCCCAATATAGCACCTCCCTCCGGGGGCCCGTGTTAGAATCCGGGCATGACAGATACGCCAAGGAAGATACGGAAGTCCGAAGAGGAGTGGCAGGACCAGCTTACCTCCGAGCAGTATCGCGTCACCCGCATGAAGGGCACCGAGCGGGCCTTCACGGGCGAGTACTGGGACCACAAGGGCGAGGGCGTCTACGCCTGCGTGGCCTGCGGGACGCCGCTCTTCGGCTCAGACGCCAAGTACGACTCTGGAACCGGGTGGCCGAGCTTCTGGGAGCCGGTGGACGAGCGCAACGTCGAGACCGAGGAGGACCGCAGCCTCTTTATGCGCCGCATCGAGGTCCACTGCGCCGTCTGCGGCGCGCACCAGGGCCACGTCTTCGACGACGGGCCCGCACCGACCGGCAAGCGCTACTGCATCAACTCCGCAGCCCTCCGCTTCGAACCGGGCGCGACCGAAAAAGGGTAATCGGCCGCGCGGAGGGCGGGCCCTCAGCCGGGGCGCTATTCCTTCCCCTTCCCGGCCTTTCTCTGCTCCTTCTCGCGCTCCTTTGCCAGTTGCCGCAGTTCCTTCTCGCGGTCCTTGGCCTGTTCGCGCAGCTCCTTCGCCTGCTCGGCCCCCTCTTCCGTCCTCTCCTGCGCTGCCTCGGGATCTTGCGGGGGTTCGGCGGACGGCGACGCCGTTGATGTGGAGGTGGCCGGAGCGGAGGGCGAGGCCGATGGCGACGCGGAAGGCGACGATTGCGTGGTGGGCTCCGCGGCCGGGCCCGTGCTGACCACGATGTCCACGGCGCTGCCCCGCTCCGCCCCGGACCCGGCAGGCGGGGTCTGCGTGATCACCGCGCCGGCCCGGGTCTCGCTGCTTGCTGCCTCGTCCCGGGAGCCGAGCTTGAGTCCTGCCTCCTCGAGACGCCCCTGGGCCTCCTCCTGCGAGAGGCCCGCAAGATCTGGCACCCGGACCGGGGCCGCGCCCGTAGGATCCGGGAGACCCGAGGAGAGGGCCCACGCGAGGCCGCCGAGCAGGATGACGCCGGCGAGCACCGCCGCCAGGGGCAAGAGATCGCGCCTTCGTGCGCGGGTCGCGCTTGCCGGGGGGACGGGGGCCACGCGCGTCGCGCCGGTATCCCGGGGCATCCGCGCGGTCGTCTGCGCGCCGAGCCCCGCGGTGAGGGGCGGGAGCCCGTCGCGCACGCGCCGGAGGTCCTCCGCCAGCCCGGCGGCGCTAGCGTAGCGCTCGTCCGGGCTCTTCGCGAGCAGCCTGACGGTCAGGGCGTCGAGGCTCTCCGGCACCGCGGGGTTCGCCTCCCTGGGGTGACGTGGCGGCTCTTCGAGGTGCTTCATCGCCGTGGCGAGGGGGTTCTCCGCGCTGTAGGGCGGCTCGCCCGTGAGCATCTCGTAGAGGACCACGCCCAGAGAGTAGAGGTCGCTCTCCGGGCCCACGCGCTCGCCCCGCACCTGCTCGGGGGACATGTACGAGGCGGTGCCGAGGATCAGGCTCGCCTCCGTCACCGTCTCGGCCGAGGCGGCCCGCGCTATCCCGAAGTCGGCCACCTTGGCGCCGCCCGAGGCGGTGAGCAGGACGTTCTGCGGCTTTATGTCGCGGTGGACGATGCCGCGCTGGTGAGCGACGGCGAGGGCCTCGGCCACCCGCGAGGCCACGCCCGCGGCCTCGCGGGGGTCCAGGGGGCCTTCCCGCTTTATCCGCTCGGCGAGCGTGCCGCCAGGCACGTACTCCATGGCTATGTAGTAGGTGCCGTCGTCGGTGGAGCCCTGGTCGTAGACCTGCACGATGTTGGGGTGGTTGAGCGCCGCCGCGTTCTTCGCCTCGCGCCTGAAGCGCTCGACGAACCCATCGTCGTTGGCGTACTGTCCCCTGAGCACCTTGAGCGCCACGTCCCGGCCGAGGACCTCGTCGCGGGCCAGGTACACCTCGGCCATCCCCCCGCCGCCCAACAGGTCGCCAAGGACGTAGCGGTCGTCGATAAGAGGTCGCTGCATGTAGCCCATGGTAACATCGCCGCCCGCGGCTTCCCGGCCCGCCGTAGGGGTGGTTCGCGAACCGCCCCTACGGCGATTCGTCGAGTCGCCTCTTGTCCACCGCGAACAGGGCGTACCCCTGCCCGGGGGCGTTCACCTCGATAAACAGGGGCGTGGAGCGCAGCCGCTTGTACAGGAGCGAGCGCTGGAACTTGTCGAAGCGAGACGTGGTCGGGACCATGACGTAGTCCGCGTCGTGGCGCCGCAGGACCTCCACCATCTCCTCGTCGGTCGGACCGTTGAAGAAGGTCCGCACGTCGGAGACGCCCTGCGGCACCTCGACCCGTCCGCCCGTGCGCTCCTCCAGCTCGGGCAGGACGCCCAGGATCGACCCCCCCCTCAGGCTCACCACGTTGGCGTCCGCCGAGTACGACGGGATGCACGTGTTCTCGAGGTCAGGGGCGAGCACGACGCTCGGCCGGTCCAGAGCGCTTCCGAGCCAGGGAAAGATCTGGTCCACGCACGACCTCCCCGCCGGTCCTGCCTCGTCGCCCGTGTGGTACAGGTCCCTGGCGCCTTCCGCGGCGGGCGACCACGCCGCCGCCGTCAGCCCTGCTACGAGAGCGAGGGGGAGCAGGCGGGTGGCGCCCTGGGGAGCGCCCAGCCCGCGCAGACCCCTCTCCGCCAGCCTCGTCGCCGAGAACGATACCCACCCGAGGGTCAGCACGGCGGCCAGGGGGATGGGCCAAGCCAGGCGCCACAACTGGCCTGGTAGGACTATGTTGTCCCCCACGAACGTGGCGATGGGGGGGACGTAGACCAAGACGGTCGCCAGGACGAGCGTCCCGAAGAGCAACTGGGCCGCGAGGCTTTTCCTCAGGCGCCAGAGCAGAAACGGCAGCCCGAGCAAGAAGGCAGCCAGTATCACCGGGTTCAGTATCAGCGAGGGATGCATTATGTAGGAGCCGTCCTCGAGCTCGAGGATGTGCTTCCACCACGGCTTCACGAACACCATGTTGGCCAGCACCTCTGGCTCGTGGGAGTTTATGTCGGCGTCGCTCAGCACCGCGGTCAGGGAGTTCCCCGTGCCGAGGACGTAGAGGGCGGGGACGAGGACGACGCTCCAGAGAGCCACAGCCAGGCTCACCATCGTCGTCCAGGCCTCCCGCCTGCGCCAGTTGAGCGCGACGTGGACGAGGCCGAACCCCGCCACGCAGAGGCCGATGATCGCCAGCCCCACGGGGTGGGTGGTCATCACCGACCAGCAGGTGAACGCGAAGGCGCCAAGGTAGCGTAGGGAGCGGCTCTCCACGAAGGCGAAGGCGAAGGCGAGCGAGACGGGGAGAAAGAGGAACCGCGCCGCGAACTTGTCCTCCGCCATGCGGCTTACGAACTCACCTCCGAAGGTGAAGACCGAGGGCTCGAGATGCGCGAGGAAGAACAGGGCGTAGAGGCAGCCGGAGAGCAGGGCCGCCGCCTCGCTCTTCATCAGGGTCCGGCCTAAAGAGTAGAAGGCCAGCAGAGCGACGAAGACTAGCGTCGGGGCCAGGTAGTCGAGGACCAGCACGACCGGGTCTATGCCGGAGACGCGGGAGAGGGCGGCCTGCTGCAGCAGCCAGCCGTTGATCTGGGCGCGCGAGAGCTCGGTCACCTCGCCGAAGTACGGCTCGCGCACCGCCAGCCTCTCGGCCTCCAGGAAGTCGCGCACGTAGGCCAGGTAGACCCACATGTCGTTGTACGGGTGCGGCATCTTCCACGCGCAGGCAGCCACGAGGGCCGCGCCGAGCAGCACGAAAGGAGCCCACAGCCACCGGCCGGAGGTATCGCGCGGGGCGTCGCCGCCCTCGTCGGGCGGACGCCTGCGGATGGCCGATACCATGGCCGCCGCCAGGAAGGCCGCGAGCACCGCGCCGACTACCCACAGGTACGCGTCGAAGCTCAGGTGCGCCAGCAGCACGGGGACGCCCGCGAGGCCGAGGATGCCAGCGCTGATCACGAACGCCACGGGCACCATGGCGGCGCCCGAGAAGCGGTCGGCGAAGAACCAGTGCGACACCAGCAGCCCCGGCATCACGAAGAGGAAGAGCGCGCCCGCGAAGGGGACCAGGGGGTGAGCCTCGAAGAGGCCCCGCAGGGGGCCTACCACGACCATGGCCCCCGCGCTCGTCAGGACGACGGGCACCTCGAGCGCGCGCGGCCTGCGGCCCAGCGCCTTCTTCGCCCTCCTGTACCCGATCATTGCTTCTCCCTAGGCTCCCGTCTCAGCTCCGCTCGGGGACACCGGGGATTCTACGCCAACCGGGGACAGGATGAACCTTCCGGCCACGAGACCGCGCTACCCGGGCCCGGTCCGGCGCCACCGCTCCCTCCCCTCGCTGTAGAGGTCCCCGCCGCGCAGGTCGTTAATCACGACGACTGGGAACTCCCGTACGAGGAGCCTGCGGACCGCCTCGGGGCCGAGGTCCTCGTAGGCGACGACCTCGGCCTCCCTCACGCGGTCGGCCAGGAGCGCGGCCGTCCCCTCCACCGCGCCGAAGTAGACGCAGCCGTGCTCGCGCATGCTCCTCTTCACCTCCTCCGAGCGCGCGCCCTTGCCGACCATCCCCTTTAGGCCGCGTTCGATCAGGAGCGGCGAGTAGGGGTCCATCCTGGATGCTGTCGTTGGCCCCGCCGGCCCTAGAGGGCTCCCGGGCCGCGCCGGAGCCGGGCCTGTGAAGTAGACGATCTGACCCTCCGGGTCGAAGGGGAGCTGCTCCCCCCGCTCGGTAGCCTGCTTCATGCGCGCGTGGGCCGCGTCGCGCGCGGTGTAGAGGACCCCGTGCAAGAGAACGACGTCGCCGCTCGTAAGCGGCTCTATGTCGCGCATCCCGAGGGGGGTAGTCAGGTTGACGGTCTCGACGCTCACAGCTCGACAGAGGAGGTGCGGTGGGAGTGGCAGTCGAGGTTTACCGCGACGGGGAAGGCGGCGATGTGGGTCGGGAAGCTCTCGACGTGGACCGCGAGCGCCGTCACCGTGCCGCCGTAGCCCGCGGGCCCGATCCCCGTGGCGTTTATGGCGTCGAGTAGCTCCTCCTCCAGCCTCGCTATCTCGGGGTCGGGGTTCGGCTCCCCGGAGGGACGGGTGAGGGCCTTCTTGGCGAGCAGGGCAGCCCTCTCGAACGGGCCCCCGATCCCGACGCCCACAGTGAGGGGCGGGCTCGCGTTCGGGCCAGCCCTCTCGACGGTCTCGACGACGAAGCGCTTCATCTCGTCGACGCCCTCGGCGGGGGTGAGCATCCTCAGAGAGCTCATGTTGTCGCAACCGGCCCCCTTCACGAGCAACGTAAGCTTGAGGGCCTCGCCGGGCACCACTTCGTAGTAGACGATCGCCGGGGTGTTGTCGCCGGTGTTCACCCGATCCAGCGGCCCCCGGACTATGGACTTGCGCAAAAACCCCTCGTCGTAGCCCCGGCGGACGCCCTCGTCGATGGCCTCGCCCAGCTCGCCCCCCACCACGCGGACCTCGCTCCCGAGTTCGACGAAGAAGACGGCGTAGCCCGTGTCCTGGCAGAAGGCGACGCACCGCTCGCGGGCCACGCGCGCGTTCTCGAGCAGCTCCCCGATCACCTCCCTCCCCAGAGGAGACTCCTCTTCCTCGAGCGCCCGCCGCAGCGCCGCCAGGTGATCCTCCGGCAGGCGCGTGTTCGCCTCGATACAGAGGTCGCGCACCGCACCCGTGATATCGCCAGCCTCTATCTCCCTCAAACGTTCACCTCGCTCTCGCGCCTTCCGAGGTCCTAAGGCTTTGAGGCTCCAAGGCTCTGAGGTTTTTGGGGTCTGGGAGTTGGTAACACATCCCGCCTGGCACCCCTAGAAGCCTAAGCACCTGAAAACCTCCTCGCAAACCGCTCTAAGGTTAGCATCGGGGCGCCTCGTGCCCGCGCGCTAGTCGCGGTCCGGGTAGAGCCAGAACGAGAAGATGCGCGTGAGGCGGGGCATGACGACGTAGGTCATCAGCGACACCATCACCGCGGTGAGGATCAGCGTGCGCAGCAGCATGGGGAGTAGGCCGAGGAGCGGCCCGAACAGAACGAGGATCCCGGTGATGAGCGGGAAGACGGCGAGCCAGGTGACCATCGCCATCTTGTAGCGCGGCGGCGACGGCTCGCCGGCCTTCCAGGGAAGCGTGAACCAGGTCTCGAGCCCCGTGAGGACGTGGACCCGCTCCTCGTGGATCAGGGGCTCCGCCTTGCGCAGCCAGCGGTGACGCTCCTCGGACTCCTCCCAGGCGCGCAGGTTGCTCTCCCGGTCGAACCTGAAGACGATCCTGTACTCGTCGTCCCCGGGGGCGTCGCCGGGGCGTAGCACCTCGAAGCCCAGGTACCCCGGGAACTCGTTGGCGGCGGCCAGGATGCCCGAAGTCCACTCCTCAAACTCTCGCTCGCGGCCCCGCTTTACCCGTCGCGAGGCCACAGCCGTGACGGGCGGGTTGGTCCCCGCGGCAGATCCCTGATCTTCGTTACGCTCTCCCATGGGCTTCGCACACAGAGTATTGCCCCGGCGGCGCTCCGCCAAACTTGTCCTCCGGGCGTTCCGGCGTCGTTCACGGCAAGATCTCCCGGCCGAGGGGTACATCGGCTCCGCCGGTTGGCGTCGAGCGGGACCTCGGCAGCGGGCGAACAGGAGGGCAGCGTGGGAGAATTGTCGGGAAGCCGCCTCCCGTAACGGTCGCCGTAACGTTTGGGAGACGGACGTGACGTAGGGTGTGGTAGTTATGACGCCGGCAGGGGAGGCCGATCCTACGAACCGGGAGCCGCGAGGATGAGCCGACGCGCTGCCTGGCTCGCCTGGTCGCTGTGCTCCCTGAGCCTGCTGCTCCTGACGCTGTCTCTGGTGATGATCCTGCTCGAAAGGTCCACGGCGGAGGAGTTCCCGTGGCAGGCCCAGGCCATCAGCGCCCTCGGGTCCTTCGGCGCGCCCGTCCTCGGCGGGCTCGTCGCCTCGCGTCGCCCCGGGAACCCGATAGGGTGGATGTGGCTCGGGGTCGGGCTTGGCATCGCTCTCTCCTCGTTCGCGGGGAGCTACGCCACGTACGCGCTGGGGCCCGGGTCGCTGCCGGCTCCGAGGGCGGTCGGCACGCTGGTGGCGGGGGTGGGTTGGACCGCGGCGTTCACCCTGATCCCCCTCCTCTTGCTGCTGTTCCCCACGGGGCGGCTGCCGTCGCTGCGCTGGAGGTTCCTCGCGTGGGGCGTCGTGGCGGCGGCAGCTCTGGCCCTGATCTCCGGGCCCTTCGTGCCGGGCCGCAGCGGCTTCGCCCCGGTGCAGAACCCGTTCGGCGCCGAGGGCTCAGCCGGCGAGGTGATCTTCGTGCTCGCCAACGGTAGCGTGCTAATCATCCTCGTCGCCACAGTACCGGCGGCGCTCTCGCTCGTGTTCAGGTACCGCCGCGCCACGGGGATCGAACGCCAGCAGATCAAGTGGTTCGCCTACGCCGCCGTCCTGTTCGGCGCCCTTATCCCGCTCGACCTGCTCGGCCTCGACGAGCCGCTCGGCGACGTCCTGTGGAACGTGATCAACAACCTGGCGACCCTCGGCATCTACACGGCCGTCGGCGTGGCCATCCTGAGGCACAGGCTCTACGAGATCGACCTGATCATCAACCGCACCCTGGTCTACGTTTCGCTGACGGCTACGCTGGCGCTCTCGTACCTCGGGGGCGTCGTGGCGCTGCAAATGCTCTTCCCCGCCCTCACGGGGCAGGGCTCGCAGCTCGCCGTCGTCGCCTCGACCCTGGCCATAGCGGCACTCTTCAGCCCCTTGAGGCGCAGGGTCCAGGCTTTCGTGGACAGGCTGTTCTACAGGCGCAAGTACGACGCGGCGAAGACACTCGAATCGTTCTCGTCGAAGCTCAGGGACGAGACGGACCTCGACCGCCTCGGCGGCGAGCTGGTCTCGGTGGCGCGTGGCACGATGCAGCCGGAGCACGCCTCGCTCTGGCTGCGGGATTCGGAGGAGATCAGGTGAGCCGTCGCGCCCCTATTATTGCCTGGTCCTCCTGGGCGCTCTCCGTGGCGCTCGTCCCCGTCGGGCTAGCCTTGGGCTACCTCGCGCTCTCGGCCTCGCTTCCGCCGGGCCGGGAGCCGATCCTGCCCCTCATCGCGGTCGCGGAGTTCCTGGTTCTGAG
>DATACV010000005.1:0-1636 GCA_036258875.1 Rubrobacteraceae bacterium | reverse complement strand
CAGGCTCGACAGGCTCAACGCCCTCCAGGTGCAGGCGGTGTACGGGCGCAAGCTGGAGGCCGGGCTGTCTCCGCGCACGGTGGAGATCGTCCACGCGACGCTCCACAAGGCGCTCAAGCAGGCCGTCGCGTGGTCTTTGGTACCTCGCAACGTCTCGGCTGCGGCGACGACGCCGCGCCCGACGAGGCCGGAGATCGGGCCGCTCTCGCGGGAGCAGGCGAGGGAGCTGCTGGAGGCCGCGCAGGGCGACAGGCTCGAAGCATTGTATGTCCTCGCTGTCACCACAGGCATGAGGCAGGGCGAGCTGCTGGGCTTCCAATGGAGGGACGTTGACCTGGAAGGCGCGGCGCTCAAGGTCAACCGCAGCATCTACGAGGGCATCGTCAGCCCGCCCAAGACCGGCGCGGGACGGCGCACCATCCGGCTGTCGGATACCGCCGTGTCCGCCCTGAAGCGCCACAGGATCGGCACCACCAGGGTTCGCATCTCGGGTTGGGTATTCCCCAGCGCCACCGGGACGCCCATCGGCCACCAGAACCTGCGCAAACGCTCCTGGAAGCCGCTACTGGAACGAGCGGGTCTCCCTCACTCCGTCAGGTTCCACGACCTCCGCCACACCTGCGCCACGCTGCTGCTGTCGAGCGGAATCCCGATCAAGGTGGTCTCCGAGATGCTCGGCCACGCCAGCGTCGCTATCACGCTCGACACCTACAGTCATGTGCTGCCCGACATGCAGGAGAGCGCCGCGAAGGCGATGGACGAGGCGCTCTCGTAGCCCGGCTCTACGCTACTCATCGGGTTCAGGCGAGGCTTCTCGGTACTTCGCCAACGAGAAAGGAGGGACGGGGTTGCCGTCCCTCCTGGCCGCTTGGCCCCGCCCTTCGCCCGACGTCGGCGGGGCCGAGGCCCTGCTACGCCCTACCTACCGGGGGTTCAGGTTACCCGCATCGTCGTGGATGACGGCGGAACCCGCGCCGGTGGCGGGCATGTTCCCCGCGTCGTCGTGGACGACCGCGGATCCCGTTGCCGCCTTGGGAGTAACGTCCTCCGCCCCGGCCCCGCTCGTCGCGAGGGGGACCACCCACGCCATGAGCGCCAAACCCGCCGCGACCGCTAAGACGGCCGCCATGACCAACAGCGACTCCATCCGTCCGCGCCCGGGCAAGGTGCCCACCCCTCGTCGTGCCGCGCCTCCTGCCTGCATCGCCCGTCCTCCTTTCCTCGTCGGGCTACTCTGGGACCAACTTAGCAGGCGTTCGTAACGAGAACGTTACAAGGAACGTTACGAGGAGTTGCTTGCGAAGATTTTTTCGAGATTTTTGCGCGCGCTATCGCTGTTCAGAGGCACCCGAGGACGGTGCGAGCGTGAAGTTTTGCCCTTTCTTACTGCGATTCCTCTCTCGTAACGTTTGTCGTAACGCTTGGCAGACGATGGTACCGTAGGGTGCGGTCGTGACGGAAGGGACAAGGGAACAGGGTCGAGGATTAGGTGAGCTGAGCGCAACCGGCTCTCCTGCTTCACCCGTGTTGCGTGGAATCTGGCTGCTACTCGCCAGGGCAGCGTGGGTGGCGGTGGCCTTCGTTTCGCTGGGATCGTTCGTGATCAGTGTCCCAGCCCGATACTCTCAGCTTGCGA
>DATACV010000004.1:0-2547 GCA_036258875.1 Rubrobacteraceae bacterium | reverse complement strand
CGGGCCTTCGGCGGCGTCGAGGACGGGCCGGAGGAGCTCGAGGTCGGGGGCGAGTACCAGCTCAGGATGCAGGGCCAGTACCACCAGTGGAACCAGAAGAGCATCCCGCCCCTGCAGCGCGCCGTCAAGACAGGGAGCTTCGAGACCTTCAAGGAGTTCACCAGCCACTTCGACGAGCAGAGCGCCCGCTTCGCGACGCTGCGCGGTCTCTTCGACTTCCAGGAGGACCCCGTCCCCCTGGAGGAGGTCGAGCCGGCCGCGGAGATCGTCAAGCGCTTCACCACGGGCGCTATGTCGCTCGGCTCCCTCTCCAGGGAGGCGCACGAGACCCTGGCGATCGCTATGAACCGCATCGGCGGCAAGTCCGACACCGGCGAGGGCGGCGAGGACCCGGTCAGGTTCACCCCCGACGAGAACGGCGACAGCCGCCGCAGCGCCATAAAGCAGGTAGCGAGCGGGCGCTTCGGGGTGACGACCGAGTACCTCGTCAACGCGGACCAGCTGCAGATCAAGATGGCCCAGGGGTCCAAGCCCGGCGAGGGTGGCCAGCTGCCGGGGCACAAGATCAGCGAGTACATAGCGAAGATCCGGTACTCCACGCCGGGCGTCGGCCTCATATCCCCGCCGCCTCACCACGACATCTACTCTATCGAGGACCTTGCGCAGCTCATCCACGACCTCAAGATCGCCAACCCGGCGGCCAGGATTAGCGTGAAGCTCGTCGCCGAGGTGGGGGTGGGGACGGTCGCCGCCGGGGTCGCGAAGGCGAAGGCCGACCACATAACCATCTCGGGCCACGACGGGGGGACTGGCGCCTCGCCGCTCTCCTCCATAAAGCACGCGGGTCTCCCGTGGGAGCTCGGGCTCGCCGAGACCCAGCAGGTCCTGGTGGAGAACGGCTTGCGCGGGAGGGTCATCCTCCAGACCGACGGCCAGCTCAAGACGGGCCGCGACGTCACGGTGGCGACCCTGCTCGGGGCCGAGGACTTCGCCTTCTCGACGGCCCCGCTCGTGGCCACGGGCTGCATCATGATGCGGGTGTGCCACCTGAACACCTGCCCCGTCGGCATAGCGACCCAGGACCCGGAGCTAAGAGCGAGGTTCACGGGCACGCCCGAGCACGTCATCAACTACTTCTTCTTCGTCGCCGAAGAGGTGCGGGAGCACATGGCGAGGATGGGGTTCAGGAGCTTCGAGGAGATGATCGGGCGCGCCGACAAGCTGAAGATGCGCGAGGCCATAGACCACTGGAAGGCGGGCGGCGTGGACCTCTCGGCGATCCTGCACCGGGTCGAGGCCCCCGAGGGGGAGGCCATCCGCCACTCCGAGGAGCAGTGCCACGACCTCGAGAAGTCGCTGGACAACGAGTTGATCGAACGCTGCCGCCCCGCGCTTGAGGACAGGGAGCGGGTCCGCTTCTCGCAGCCCATCTTCAACACCAACCGCACGGCCGGGGGGATGCTCTCGGGTGAGATCGCGCGCCGCCACGGCGGCGAGGGGCTCCCGGACGGCACCATCCGGATAGACTTCCACGGCGTCGCCGGCCAGTCCTTCGGCGCCTGGGCCACGAAGGGCCTGACCCTCACCCTCGAAGGGACCACCAACGACTACGTCGGCAAGGGCCTCTCGGGCGGCCGGCTCGCCGTCTTCCCGTCGAAGGTCGCGGCTTACGACCCGGCCGAGAGCATAGTCGTCGGCAACGTCGCGCTCTACGGCGCGACCGCCGGCGAGGCGTACTTCCGCGGCTTCGCGGGCGAGCGCTTCGCGGTCCGCAACTCCGGGGCGCACACCGTCGTCGAGGGCGTCGGCGACCACGCCTGCGAGTACATGACCGGCGGGGTCGTCGTGGTGCTCGGGCCCACGGGGCGCAACTTCGCCGCCGGGATGAGCGGTGGCGTCGCCTTCGTGCTGGACGAAGGAGAGGTCTTCGAGAAGCTCTGCAACACGGACATGGTAGGCCTCGAGGCCGTCGAGTCCGAAGAGGACGTCGCCCTCCTGCGCGGCATGGTCGAGCGGCACCTGGCATGGACCGGCAGCGCGACCGCCGAGCGGGTCCTCGAGGACTTCGAGAGGCTCCTGCCCAGGTTCGTCAAGGTGATGCCCGAGGACCTCAAGCGCGTCCTCAAGGAGAGGCAAGAGGCCGAGCTGGAGGCGGTGAGCTAGTGGGTGACCCTAAAGGGTTCCTCAAAATAGGGCGCAAGCCCACCCCGAAGCGCACCGTCGAGGAGCGCCTCCAGGACTACCGCTACGTCTACAAGCCGTGGCCGGAGGAGGAGCTCAAGGGGCAGGCCTCGCGCTGCATGGACTGCGGGGTGCCGTTCTGCAACACCGGCTGCCCGCTGGGGAACCTCATCCCGGACTGGAACGACCTGGTCTACCGCGACCACTGGCGGGAGGCCATAGACCGGCTGCACGCTACCAACAACTTCCCCGAGTTCACGGGGATGCTGTGTCCCGCCCCGTGCGAGGCCGCGTGCGTGCTGTCGATCAACGACAGCCCCGTCACCATAAAGGAGATAGAGCTCTCGATCATCAACCGCGCCTTCG
>DATACV010000003.1:0-6161 GCA_036258875.1 Rubrobacteraceae bacterium | reverse complement strand
TCGCTGGCGAGCGCCTGAGCGGAGACTTCTGACGATTAGTGAAGTCAGCAGCACGACCCTGGTCTAGTAGTGTAGCTACGGAGGACTAGCAGCTCGCTCTCTTAAGTTCAAAACACCCCTAGAACCCGAAAAACTACTGTATAACTACTGTAGAAAGGCCCCGGCGTCCTTGCCGGGGCTTCTCTCTATCCACGTATTGGGCTTATCTATCGAGAAATTAGAAGTGAGCCGCCCAGGACTCGAACCTGGAACCTAGAGATTAAGAGTCTCTTGCTCTGCCAATTGAGCTAGCGGCCCGCGAGATGCGATTATAGCACCGGGGCGCGAGGTGTCGAAAGTTAAGTTTTGTTTACGAGGCTTGCGCCGGTTCCGGGCCCGGCTTTATAATATTCGTATCATCCTAGCGGCTCTTTCTGGGGAGCCGCTAAGGGCCGGAAAAGGGTCTCACCCTTCTGTGAACACCGGCCCTTTTTTTGTGTTGGTTTCAGGCATCAGGCTTCAGGCAGGTAGCGGTCTGCGGGAGGTTCTCAGGCTTTTAGGGTTGGCAGGGTCCCTCCTCTCTACCCTCGACACCTCAAAGCCTAAGAGCCTCGTCCCGCAAGAGGCGTGACCCTATCGCCATCCCCTCTGATACCTGATGCCTCTATCCTACTTCTTCAGCTATCGTAAACAGCTCTTCGGCGTGGCGGCGCACGGATCTCGCGAGCTCTTCGTCCGCGGTGGCGATGAGGATGCGGTGGAGGGGGGCGTGGTAGCGCTGGAGGTCGTCGTCGGTCATGCCCGAGACGTCCTGCCAGTTGACGGGGTTGCGCTCGCCTGGGAGGGGGGTGCGCCGGATCAGGCGCAGCCCCACGGGCAGGGCCTGCCCTCTGGGGAGGTCTATGAGGATGTCGAAGGGGCCTGCGACGCCTTTGCGGTAGCGGGTGAGGTAGCGGGCCCAGGCCTCTTCGACCCTCCGGCGCCACGAGGCGTCGTCGCGCAGCCGGATGAGGGAGGCGTAGCTCGGGTGGCGCTCGTCGAACTCGAGGGCGAGGTGGTACGTCTTGCGCTCGGCGAGGCGCTTCATCAGGCCGGCGGTGGAGCTCTCGGGCTCCGCCTGGTCCTGGACCAGGACGAAGGCGCCGGCGTCGTCGAGCTCGGAGAGCTTGTCGAAGGTTACGGTTCCGGCCTGGACGGCGTCCTGGACGGCCCGGCGGAACATGACGGTGGGTATGCGCAGCGCCTGGTTCCCGTAGACGTTGTAGTGCATGAGGTAGCGGGAGAAGACGAAGGCCTGGAGAGAACCCGTGCCTTCTTCGTCCACGGAAAGGACCGCCCTGTTCTCCTGGCCGACGATCCTGAGGCGCTCTATAAGGGGCTGCACGGGGACGATGCCGTAGGGCACCTGGGCCCCTTTGGCGTCGCGCACGAGCCTGTCGAGGGCGTCGACGTCCAGCGAGCCGAAGAGGATGTCCCTCAGGAGGTGCTCGGTGGGGGTGAGGTTGCGCGGCGGATCGCCGCCCCGGGCGACGAGGCGGTAGACGTTGTGGGGCTCGAGGTCCCACTCGCTCCTCAGGACCTTCGCTACCTCGGTGTTCTCGATCCAGCGCCGGCTCAGCTCCCTGAGGATGGGCGCGCCGGGCAGGGCTATCCCCTCGACGGCGCGGGAGTAGGGGTAACGGCCAGTATCGAGGAGCAGGGCCGCTGCCTGCGCGGCCTGCACGTCCCTGGTCTCGAGGTAGGCGCCGGACTCGGCGATCCTCCTTAAAGTGAGCCGTGTGAGGTGGTAGACGCCGATGGCGTGATCGAAGCGCGTGTGCCTGGCCCTCGGGAAGGCCGCGAAGGTGAACCCGAGCTGGCTCATGCCCCTCAGGCGTTCCATGGCGCCGGTATCGAGCAGGGCCCTTACCGCCCGGTCTACGGGGACCTCCCCCCAGACCGCGTCCCGGATCCTCCTTCCGGAGCCCCCGAAGAGCTCTCCTACAGTACCGCTCAATGCCGCTCCCGGTCCTCGCCTCGGGGTATTCTAACGAAAATGGCGAAAGCCGACGCTCACTAGACATCGGGCTACAGGTACTTGCGGCATCACCGTCGCCCTTCACACGGAACGGCAGGGCAGGTCCTTGCGACAGAACACGCGGGCAACGCGTCACGTACGGTCGCAGGTCTTTCGCCCCCTCTCCTGGTACCTGAAACCTGATGCCTTTGCCGCGTGGCTCTAAGCTAGCGAAAGCTGATTTAATACTGGTCTCCCAACGGGAAAGGAGCCGCCATACACGCCGAAGAGGTCGAGGTCCTGCGCGGGGAGTCCGTCACCCTGAGGCCGCCGCGGGAGTCGGACGTGGAGGCCGCCTACTCCTGGGACCGCGACCCCGAGCTCGCCGCCTGGAACGGGCGCTCCCCGATCTCCATCTCCCTCTCGGCCGCCCGCCGCGACTACCTTGCCCGCTGGGAGGACCCGCGCGTGAAGACCTTCATCATGGAGGCGGAGGAAGCGCCGATCGGCATGGTTACCCTCTACGACTTCCGCAAAGGGGGCTGCGAGCTCGGCATAAAGATAGGACCCGAGGACCTGCGCGGCAGGGGCTACGCGAGCGAGGCCGTCGAACTGCTGGTGGGCTACGCCTTCGACTCTCTGGGCCTCGAGGTAGTCCGCGGCTCGACCCTCTCCCACAACGAGCGTATGCGCCGCGTCTTCGAGAAGAACGGCTTCGTCCAGGTGGGCGACGGCTTCATCCTCAGCCGCTACGACAACCGCCGCTACACCGAGCTCTTCTACGAGCGCCGGCGCGAGGGCTAGCGCAGGGCCCGCCCCCGACTCGCCGCACCCCGTTTTCTGCGGACCCAGGATCTCGCTATCCGCTTTCCAGCCCTTTCCGGCTACAATAAGGCCAGTGAGAACGCAACTACAGCTGAACGTGCGGAGCCGGGGCGCGATGAGCGGGGTGCTGACGATGGGCAGCCTCGACCCTGCGTTCGCGGGGGCCGGGAGGGTCGATGGCGGACCGGTGGTCTTGGATCTCCGGGCCGTCGAGTTCGTCGAGCCTGCGGGGTTGTGCGGGCTGGCGGCGCTCCTGGAGTTCCTGATCCCACGCTGCGAAGAGGTGGGCATCGCGCTCGCGGGCCGCGACGTGCCGGCCTACCTGGAGAGGATGAACTTCTTCCGGCTCTTCGGGGACCGGGTGCGCACCAACGTGGACGTGGCCTCCCTCGAAGAACGCCGGCGGCACAATCCCGGCACCCTGCAGGAGCTCATAAACTTCCACACCGAGCAGGAGATACCGGGGATCATCGAGCGTATCTCGGAGATACTGGAGAACCAGGGCTACCGCCTGCGCGAGAGGGTAGCCATCTGCTCGGTGCTCTCGGAGATCTGCGCTAACGCCGCCGAGCACGGCGCCTCCTCTTTCGGGGCCTACGCCGCGGTCCAGGCCTACCACCACATCGTGAGCGGCCCCCGCCGCCGCGGCGAAGAGGTCCTCATAGCCATCGCCGACGGCGGGCCCGGCGTGCGCGAGACCCTCTCCCACAACCCGGCCCTCGCCGAGTACACCACAACAGATAACGATGCCCTCAGGCACGCCCTCGAGATGGGCGTCTCGGGCACGGGCGAGATCGGCCGCGGCGGCGGCCTCGCCCTCGTCGCAGGTATCGCAGCCCGCTCCGGCGGCTCCCTCTCCCTGCGCTCCGGAACGGGCCGCGTAACCGTCTACGAGAACCGCAAGAACTCCCGCAACGTCCCCGCCTTCCCCGGCACCTTCGTCCGGGTCTCCCTGCCCCGTACACCCCAGGAAAAAACGCCGCAATGAAGCGGAAAATAACCCCCCAAATGTCGTTGATTTCTCGCCCGCAAGCAGGTACAATTCGGTCAAATGATTTCACTGACGACAGTGAGGACGGAAACGGTGCCTGAGGAGCGGGCGCACGCGGTCTTCGAGGTTGCCGGAGGCGGCTTCGGGGGCAAGCTGATGGTGACCCGCTCGACTGGCCGGGCGGTCAGGGAGGCGCTGGAGGGGATGCTCGCGGCGTTGCCCAAGGGCGGGACGCTGTACGTGGACACGCGTGGCGTCGAGCTGATGGACTACTCGTTCGCGGACGAGGCGCTGGGGATACTGGCATCGAGGGCGGCGAGCGGGGAGTACGGCGACCGGCACCTGGTCCTGATCGAGGAGGACAGGGACCTGCTGGAGAACGTCGAGGCCTCCTTGAGGCAGCGGTCGCTCGCCATGATCCGGGTCGACGAGATCGGCGCGGAGCCGAGCATCGTCGGCGAGGTTCCCGACCACCTGGTCGCCACCCTGCAGGCGATCTACGACGCGGGCTCGATCACCAACGCGGCTCTCGCCGCTAGGCTCGGCCTCAACCATACGGCCTGTAACAACCGGGCCACCAGGCTCGCCAAGCTCGGCCTCATTCACCGCCGTATAGAGACAGCCGCCCCGGGCGGGCGCCAGTACACCTACGAAAGGGTTGTCTAGTGTTTTATTTTCGTCACATCCTCACTCAGTTCAGTGAAGATAGCGTTACCGGTGCAGGAGCGCCGGAGGAGGTATAGCGGTGCGCGAAGAGTACATGATCGAGCGCCAGGGCAAGCGGTTCGTGCTGTACGCGGGCCTCTTGGAGGAGGCGCACAGCCGGGGCTTGAGGAGCATCGAGACCGACCTGTTGCAGGTGCCTGACGCCGGCAACGGCGAGGTAGCGATAGTCAAGGCCGTGGTTCGGACGGAGGACGGCAAGTTCACGGGCATAGGGGATGCGAGCCCCGAGAACGTGAACCGGAACATAGCCCCGCACGTGATCCGGATGGCCGAAACAAGGGCGAAGGCCCGCGCTCTGCGGGACGCCATCAACGTCGGGGTCACCGCCTTCGAGGAGCTCGGCGGCGAGGGGGGCGACGAGGTCGTCGAGCCCGCGCGCCGTTCCGGTTCCAACGGGGACGAGCGTCCGGCCGCCCGGGTGCAGGAGAACAGGGGCGAGCTGCCGGCGACCAAGAAGCAGCTCAACTACCTCGAGGCCCTCATCTCCGACGTCGTAGACGACGAGGGTGGCGGGATGGACAAATTCGAGGAGATGGTCGGAAAGCCCCTGGGCGAGCTCACGCGCGAGGAGGCGAGCGAGTGGATCAGCCGCCTCTCCGGAAAGGCGGCGTAGTGTCGCGGACCTGGATCGCGGCCCTTGGCGAGGAGGTCGTCCTCTACGAGGCTGACCTCCCCGCCTGCTGCCGGCGGAGCTCGCGGGGCTCCGAGGACGCCTTCGAGTGTCCCTCGTGCGGGGCCGTGTGGCAGGCGCCGCTGCCGGTCGAGGTCGAGGAGGACGCCTTCATGCGGGGCGGCGGCGAGGAGGAGAAGGGGGCCGCATGACGAAGAGGAGGAGCGCGCTCAGGCCGGACACCACCCTGGCTCCGGCGGATGTGCCGGAGGCCGAGGTCTACGTCTGGTCGTTGCCGTCATGTTGCCTGCGGTCGCTCAAGGAGGCGGCCCTGGCCGAGGCGGGGGAGAGGCGGCGCCTCGAGCTCGCGTGCTCCTGCGGGAGGACGTGGCGGGTCACCTCGAGCCTGGACGAGAGGATCCTGGGCCGGTTCGTAACCCACGGCGGCCCGCGCGTCGGCGGCTCGCACCCGGCGGCGTGATGAGAGCGGTCAGCCATCAGCGTTCAGCGGTCAGCAAGCTGAGTGCTTACGGCTGAGAGCTGAAAGCTTCGAA
Organism: Rubrobacteraceae bacterium; assembly: GCA_036258875.1. Taxonomy (GTDB): domain Bacteria; phylum Actinomycetota; class Rubrobacteria; order Rubrobacterales; family Rubrobacteraceae; genus JALYGY01. The sequence continues at coordinate 480 of DATACV010000003.1, read as the reverse complement.
AGGGGAGACGGGATGACGCAGGACGTTCTAACTCAGTATCTGGGCAGGGTTCGAGGTGGCAGGCTGCTCGAGGCCCACGAGGAGCGGGACCTCAGCAGGCGCGCCCACGGCGGCGACGCGGAGGCCCGCCGGCAGCTCATCGAGTCCAACCTGCGGCTCGTCATCTCCATCGCCAAGAAGTACCGCGGTCGCGGCGTGCCCTTCGAGGACCTCATCCAGGAAGGGAACGCCGGCCTGATCCGGGCCGTCGAGAAGTTCGACCCCGAGATGGGCAACCGCTTCTCCACCTACGCGACGTGGTGGATCCGGCAGGCCGTCACCCGCGCCATAGCCGACCACTCCCGCACCGTCAGGCTCCCGGCCCACGTGGTGGACTCCCTGTACAGGCTGCGGCGAGCCGAGAACGCCCTGAGCATCGAGCTCGGGCGCGACGCCACCGAGGAAGAGCTCGCCGAGCGGCTCGGGATCAGGGCCGAGGAG
>DATACV010000002.1:0-16978 GCA_036258875.1 Rubrobacteraceae bacterium | reverse complement strand
GTAACGGCCCTGGCGGTGTTCAACGACTGCATAATCCGCGCCGCCTTCGCCCACGGGCTGCCCCTGCTCGACCTGCGATCCGTCTGCACGGAGGAGGCCGACTACGCCGATCCCATCGAGCCCTCCGCTCGGGGCGGAGAGAAGATCGCGCGCGCTATCGCGGAGATGCTGGAAGCCGGCTTCGAGGGCGCCAGGACGGAGGTGTTCTAGCACGCTACGCCCTCTTCGAGGGCTCCGCTTGTCAGCATTCAGCAGAAGGTAGTCCTCGGCCGCGCTCAGGCGCGACATCTGAACGGTGACGCGAGGCGCCGGGAAACGGCCTGGAGGCAAGAGGCTGAGAGCGAGGCCAGGCTTCGCCTGGCCGATGCGTGCTGAGAGCCTGCGAAGCAGGCGTGCTTACTAGCCGACCAGCTGTTCGGCCAGCTCCTCCGGCTCGGTCGCCGGCATCTGGCAGGCGTAGCCCTCGCAGACGTAGGCTGTCGCCTTGCCGTCGCGCGTGGGGCGGTCGGCCAGTAGGGGGACGAGGCCCGCGGGCTCCTCGTCTTCGGGGGCGCGGCCAGCGACCACCTTGTTGGGCAGGTAGCGGGCGTAGACGGTCTCTATGAGGGCGCGGGTGTCGGGGGAGTCGGCGTCCCCGATGATGGCGACCTCGCGCGGGCGCGAGAGGTAGAAGTCCAGCGCGGCGAGGAGGCGACCGAAGCCGCCTGGCAGCTTCTCCATGCCGCCGCTCAGCTCCTCGAGCACGGCCTCGGCGCGGGCCCGGTAGTCCTCCCGGTCGAGGAGCAGCGCGAGCCTGAGCAAGACGTCGGCGGCGACGGAGTTGCCGGAGGGTGCTGCGCTGTCGTAGACGTCGCGCGGGCGGGTGACGAGCTCCTCGTGGTCGGCCGGCGTGTCGTAGAAGGTCCTCTTCTCCTCGTCCCAGAAGAGCTCCAGGACGGCGTCGCAGAGGGCCTCGGCCTCCGCGAGCCAGCGCATCTCGAAGGTCGCCTCGTAGAGCGCGACCAGGCCGTCGGCGACCATCGCGTAGTCCTCGAGGTAGCCGTTGAAGCGGGCGCGTCCGTCCTTGTACGAGCGGTGCAACCGCCCGCCTGCGCCCAGCCTCTCGAGCAGGAAGGCGGCGTTGCGGCGGGCGGTCTCCCTGTAGTCCTCGCGGTCGAGGACGCGGGAGGCCAGGGCGAAGGAGCGGAGCATCAGGCCGTTCCACGCGGCGAGGACCTTCTCGTCGCGTCCGGGTCTGACGCGCTCCTCGCGGGCGGCGAAGAGCTTCGAGCGGATGCCGACGACGCGCCCCCAGAGCTCCTCAGGGGAGAGCCCGAACTCGGCGGCTACCGCCTCGGGCGGGCGCGGGACGTGGAGGATGTTACTGCCCTCGAAGTTGCCCCGCTCGGTCACGTCCCAGTAGCGCTCGGCGAGCTCGACCTCCTCGGGGTCGAGGACGGCCCGGATCTCCGCCGGCGTCCACACGTAGAACTTGCCCTCCTCGCCCTCGGAGTCCGCGTCCTCGGCTGAGTAGAAGCCTCCCTCGGGATCTGTCATGTCGCGCAGGACGTAGTCGAGGGTCTCCTCGGCGATGCGCCTGTAGAGGGGGTCGCCCGTGGCCTGGTACGCCTCCAGGTACAGGCGGGAGAGGAGGGCGTTGTCGTAGAGCATCTTCTCGAAGTGCGGGACGAGCCAGTAGCGGTCGACGGAGTAGCGGGCGAAGCCGCCGCCGAGCTGGTCGTAGATACCGCCGTTAGCCATCGCCCTCAGGGTCGTCTCGACCCCCGAGAGCGCCTCCCCGTCGCCGGTGCGGTGGTGATGCCTGAGCAGGACCTCGAGGTTCATCGCCTGCGGGAACTTGGGCGCCCCGCCGAAGCCGCCGAAGCGACTGTCGAGCTCCGAGAGGAGGGAGCGTGCGGCGTTATCGAGCAGCCCGGTCCCGACGGCGCTCTTCGGGATGGCGGCGCCGGTGGCGGCCCGCAGGTACTCGCGGACGCTCTCGGCGCTGCGCAGCACCTCGTCGCGGCGGTTCTCGTAGGCGTCGGCGAGGCTCAAGAGGACCTGCTGGAAGGAGGGCAGGCCGCCGCGCGGGGCTGGAGGGAAATACGTGCCGCCGTAGAACGGGGCGCCGTCGGGGGTGAGGAAGACCGTCATCGGCCAGCCGCCGCCCCTGGTGAGGGCCTGGACGGCGGACATGTAGATCGAGTCTATGTCAGGCCGCTCCTCGCGGTCGACCTTGATGTTGACGAAGTGCTCGTTCATCATCCGCGCGGTCTCCTCGTCCTCGAAGGACTCACGCTCCATCACGTGGCACCAGTGGCACGCCGAGTAGCCGACGCTGAGCAGTATCGGCTTGTCCTCCTCGCGCGCCCTCTCGAGCGCCTCCTCGCCCCACGGGTACCAGTCCACGGGGTTGTCCTTGTGCTGCAGGAGGTACGGGCTCGTCTCGTTAGCCAGCCGGTTCGACATGTCATCTCTCCCTCGCCGCCCCGGAGGAGGGCGCTTCGTAGTCAGCCCCTAACGTATCACAGGTTTCAGGCTACAGGCATCAGGTTTCGGGTATCGGAGCGGTTGGCGAAAGGGTCACGCCTTCAGCGACGCAAGGCTCTTAGGCTCTTAGGCTTTGAGGTTCTGAGGGTTGGAAGGTAGGGAACCCGTACCGCCGAGCACCCCTGAGAGCCTGAAGACCCAAGAGCCTCCGTAACCTCTTCCGCCGCTGACTACTGAAGCCTGATGCCCGCTGACTGCTGCCTCTCGTGCTAGGCGCGATCCTCGAGCGCTTCGGCGACCATCTCTTCGAGCGTCATCATCCGGCCCTCGGCCCACGCTGCTTCCCACGCCGCCGCGTCGAGCCTCTCGCGCGCGTTGGCCACCTGCCTCTGGTAGAGGGAGCGGTCGGGGGCGTGAGCGTACGCTACGATCTCGGTAGACTCCAGGAGCGCCTCGGCGCCTCCCCACAGCCGCGCCGCGCGCGCCAGCTCGCCCTCGGAGGCGGCGATGGCTGCCAGCCCTTGCAGGTAGTAGGCGAGGCTGCTGCGGTCTTCGACCTCCGCCGAGAGCGACAGGCCCTCCCCGAACAGACGTACCGCGCGCTCGTGGTCGCCTTCGGCCCTGGCTACCGTCGCCAGCGCCTGAAGGGTCAGGTAGAGGGCATCCCTGGCACCCACCTCCCGGGCCAGCGATAGCCCGCGCTCCGCCAGGTGCCGGGCGCGGGGGATATCACCCTGGGAGAGGCTCGCCGCCGCGGCGAAGCTCAGCATTGGGCTGGCGGCCCACCTCTCTCCGATCTCGAGAAAGCGGTCTATGGACTCCTGCACGAGGGCGAGTCCTCGCCCGTATCGCTTCTGGCCCAGGTCAACGAGGCCCGTGGCGGCCAGCGCGTACGCCACCCCTTCTCCGTCCCCCAGCCGCCGGAACAACGCCAGGCTCCCTTCCAGGTATAGCCGGGCGGGCTCCCAGTCACCGCGACCCTGGGCGAGCGTCCCCGCGACGAGCAGGAGCCTCGCCCGGGCGGAGTCGGGCATGTCGGGCACCCTCGCCAGCGCCCACTCCATCCAGCGGCGCCCCTCGTCCAGGTGCCCGTGCAGCCACAGGAAGAGCCACGACGCAAAGGCCATCCGGGCGACCGCCTCCACCTCCCCGCGGTCGATGGACCACCCGATTGCGGCACGCAGGTTATCGAGCTCGGTCTCCAACCGCCTGAGCCAGGGCACCTGGCCCGGCCCCTTCAGTCCCGGCCCGGCCCGCTCCGCCAGGGACAGGTAGTACCCGGCGTGCCGCCGTCTCGCCTCCTCGGCCTCCCCTCTCTCCTCGAGCAGCTCCCGCGCGTATTGCCTGACCGGCTCGAGCATGCCGTAGCGCGCCTGGGCGTCGTGGCCCTGCCTCACGGTCACCAGCGAGTGCTCCACCAGCCCCCCGAGGAGTTGCACCACCTCCTCAGGATCGATCGCTCCCGTCGCGCCTACCGCCTCTGCCGCCTCGAGGGTGAAGCCCCCGGCGAACACCGACAACCGCCGGAACAGCTCCTGCTGGGGCTCCTCGAGCAGGTCGTGGCTCCAGTCGAGGGTGGCGCGCATCGTGCTCTGCCTGGGTGGAAGGTCCCGCGCCGCCCCGGTAGAGAGCGCCCTGTCGAGGCGGGATAGGAGCTCGGCGGGACCGAGGAACCTCGCCTTCGCCGCCCCGAGCTCCAGGGCCAGGGGCAGACCGGCCAGCCTCCAGCAGATCGCCGCGACCGCTCCGGCGCTCTCACCCGTGACCTCGAAGGCGGGGGACGCCGCCCTGGCGCGCTCCACGAAGAGGCGACCCGAGGGAGAGGCGAGCACCTCCTCGGGGTCGGGCGAGGGGGTTGAGGCGGGCAGCGCCAGAGGGCCCACAGGGAATTCCTGCTCGCCGCGCACCCGCAACGGCGCGCGGCTGGTAACCAGCACGGCGAGGCGCCTGCAAGCTTCGAGCAGCCTTGCCACCTCCGGCGCGGCCTCCAGCAGGTGCTCGAAGTTGTCCACGACGAGCAAGAACCGCTTCTCCCTCAGGTAGGTATAGAGAGCCTCGCGCTGAGCCTGACCTTCCGCCTCACTGAGGCCCAGGGATTGCGCGAAGGTCGGAACGACGAGCGCGGGATCGCCCAGGGGCGCCAGGGCGACGAAGGCCACGCCATCGGAGAAGAGATCCGCCGCTTCCCGAGCCGCCTCTAGGGCGAGGCGCGTCTTGCCGACCCCACCGACGCCCGTGAGCGTGAGCAGCCGCACCTCCGGCCGACGGAGGAGACCAGTTACCTTCCCCAGGTCCTCCTCGCGGCCAACGAGCGGGGTGGGCGGCGTCGGTAGGGTGGACTCGAGGTGAGCCGCCCGGGCTGTAGATGGTTCGTCGCCCTGGCCACGCGCCGCCTGCAGCGTGGCCAGCTCGTCTTCGGAGAGCCCCAGGGCGTCCGCGAGAGACCTCACGGTGTGCGGGTAGGGGCGCCTGCGCGCACCGCGCTCCAGCGCGCTGATCGCCTGCGCGCTCAACCCCGCCTTCGAGGCGAGCTCCTTCTGGGTGAGCCCCGCCGCCTCCCTGAAACGGCGCAACCGCGTGCCGAACCCCGGGTCCCTGGTCTCGTTGCCGGCCCCACGCTTCACGCGCCTCGAAGCATACCAGCGTTCGGAGCTCGAGGCCCGTAAACGGTCCTCCCGCACTACCACACTTCCGGTGTAGCAGGAGTGTAGCAGTGGTGTGGATGGTTCCCCGCCGCGCCGAGCGGCAGACTCAGGGCACGAGCGAAGATCCTTGAGGAAAGGGGTAGAAGATGCAGACTATCACGGGCGCGAGATCCGCCGTTCTCCGTCTCGGAGATCCCGAGGGTAGCGACGCCTCCCAGGTCGGCGGCAAGGCTGCCCAACTCAGCCGTCTGGCCGACGAGTATCGCGTCCCACCGGGGTTCAGCCTGACCGCCGCCGCCTACGACCCGGCGTACTCGCCGGGCGCGCCGTTGCCGGCGGTCGTAGAGACGGAGGTCGCCGCCGCCTACGGGGCGCTAGCCCGCGACGTCGGCGTGCCCGACGTTCCGGTCGCGGTACGCTCCTCGGCGCTCGACGAGGACGGGGAGCTCGCGTCGTTCGCCGGCCAGCACGAGACGGAGCTGAACGTGGTAGGGGCCGACGCCGTGCTCGGCGCCGTCGCCCGCAACTGGGCCTCCGCCCGCAGCGAGCGGGCGCTCGTCTACCGCGAGCGGCAGGGACTGGAGACCTCGGGTGTAAGGCTCGCGGTGCTGGTCCAGCAGCTCGTACTCGCCGACGCCTCGGCCGTGGTCTTCAGCGCCAACCCGATAACGCGGGACCGGGACGAGGTGGTCGTGACGGCGAGCTGGGGGCTCGGTGAGAGCGTGGTCTCGGGGACGGTTACGCCCGATACCTGGGTGGTGCGCAAAGCCGACCTCGCGGTCAGGGAGGCGCGGATCGGGGCGAAGGAGCGGATGACGGTCGCGACGAGCGGCGGGACGCGGGAGGTGGCCGTGCCGCGACTCCTGCGGGAGCGGGCGTCCCTGAGCGAGGCCCAGGTCGTGGAGCTCGCGGGGCTCGCGGTCGAGCTCGAAGCGAGGATGGGCAGGCCGGTTGACGTCGAGGCGGCCTTCGCCGGCGAGCTCCTGTACCTGCTCCAGAGCCGGCCGATCACCACCCTCGGCGAGCCGGTCGCGGAGATCGCAGTCTGAAGAGACAAGAAACCTCGAACGAAGAGGAGGAACCATCATGCAGCAGCTGAGCAAGATCCCGACCCCGCCGGACTTTCCCGTGGTCTGGGAGAACCCCGACGACGAGCGGCTGTTCTGGTCGCGGGACCCCATGCACTTCCCGAAGCCGGTGAACGCGCTGGAGGATGAGTTTCTCATCCGCATCGCTCAGGGGTACGGGTTCGCCAGGGCGGGCGAGGTGTACGGGATGCCCGTGAAGATGCTGGTGCGCCGCATCAACACCTACCTCTACACGGCGGCGGCGCCGGCCGTGCCGCCGGAGGAGATGGAGGCCGTGGGGCGGCGCTCCCAGGAGAAGCTCGAGGAGGCGATGGTCCACCTGGGCGAGAGGTGGCGCGGGGAGTACCTGCCCGAGATACGTGAGCACCTGAAGCACTGGGACCGCTTCGACCTGCGCGGTGCCCCGATGCCGGAGCTCCTGGCCCACCTGGACGAGACCGTGAGAAGGTTCGGGCGGGTGTGGGAGATCCACTTCACAGTGGTCCTCCCGACGATGCTCTCTATGAGCATGTTCGAGGAGTTCTACAAGGACCTCTTCGGCTCTGCCGGTGCCTTCGACGCCTACCGCCTCTTGCAAGGGCTGGACAACAAGACCGTCGAGACCGGCCGGGAGCTCTGGCGCTTGAGCCGCCAGGCGCTAGCGATGCCGGAGGTGCGCAGGGTCCTCGAGGAGAACGCCGCCGCCGACGTCGTGCCGGCCCTCGAAGGCTCCGCGGAGGGCAGAGAGTTCCTCGAGAAGCTCGACGCATACCTCGAGGAGTACGGCCAGCGGGGCGACCTGTGGGGCATAAGCTACACCACGTGGGCCGAGGATCCGACGCCCGCCATCGAGATGCTCAAGGACTTCGTGGCCCGGTCGGGCGGCGGACCCGAGGAGGAGCTGGCGTCTCTGGCCGCCGAGCGGGAGCGCTACCTCGCCGAGATACGCGAGCGCCTCGAAGGCTACCCGCAGGCGGTGCGCGACGAGTTCGAGTCCCTCCTCGAGGTAGCCCAGGAGGGCGTAGTCCTGAGCGAGGACCACGGCTTCTGGATCGACTTCAACACCACGGCCAGGGCGCGCAGGGTAGTCATGGAGTTCGGCCGCCGGTTCGCCGAGGCCGGTGTCGTCGAGAGCCCCGACGACGTCCTCCACCTGAACCTCGCCGAGATACGCGAGACGGCCGAGCGCCTCCCCGACCTCGACAGGAGGCGCCTCGTCGCCCGGCGGAAGGCGGAGCTGGAGCGCTTCGCGGGGGTACAGCCACCGCCGGCCCTCGGCACCCCGCCGCCTGGCCCGCCCCCCGACGACCCGATGACCCGGACGCTCATGAAGTTCCTGGGCGGGCCGCCCCAGACGCCGGACGAGCCCGGCGTCCTGCGCGGCAACCCCGGCTCTCCCGGCGCGGTTCGCGGCTACGCCAGGGTGATCCGGTCCCTCCCCGAGGCCGCCGAACTCCGAGAGGGCGAGGTGCTGGTGGCCGAGACGACCGCCCCGCCGTGGACGCCGCTCTTCGCCACCGCCGCGGCGGTCGTGACGGACACCGGCGGCATCCTGAGCCACAGCGCCGTGGTCGCCCGCGAGTACCGCATCCCGGCGGTTGTCGGGGCCGGGGCCGCGACGGCGACGCTAAGGACCGGGCAGGAGGTCGAGGTGGACGGGGACAGGGGCATCGTCCGCGTCCTCTCCGAGAATGGAGGTTAAGCCCACAGCTACGCTGCGCGTGGAGAGACGCCCCGCCGAGGGGCGTCTCTCCGAGGGCATGGTGCTCGTCCCCGTGGCCCTGGGCACCATGCTCGCCCCTCTCAACTCGACCATGATCGCCGTGGCGATCCCCTCGCTGCTCGAGGACTTCGGCCGCTCGCTGGCCTGGGGCTCGTGGATCGTGACCTCCTACCTGGTCGCCATGGCCGCCGTCCAGCCGCTTGGCGGCGCCCTCGGAGACCGCTACGGCCGGCGGAGGCTGTTCCTGATCGGGCTCGCGCTCTTTCTCGCGGCGACGGTTGTCGCCGCGCTCGCCTGGCGCGTCGAGGTGCTGCTCGTAGCCCGGACCGTGCAGGCGATCTCCGGCGCCGCCGCCATCCCCAACGGCACGGCGCTGGTCCGCTCGCTCGTCGGCCCCGAACGCCGGGGCCGCGCGTTCGGCAACGTGGGGGCGGCCATCGCGGTCGCAGCCGGGGCCGGCCCGCCGATCGGCGGCATCCTGACCGCCACCCTCGGGTGGCGCTGGATCTTCGCCGCCAACCTCCTGCTGCTGGCGCCCGCCCTGATCCTGGGTTGGAGGCTGCCGGCCGATCCCCCAACCGCCCAACCGCCCCGGTTCGACCTGCGCGGCGCGACCCTCCTCACCCTCGGCCTGGTCTCCCTGGTGCTCTGCCTGACGGTCTGGCGGCTGCCGGACGCCCCGCTGCTGCTCGCGCCCATCCTCGGTCTCGGCGCGGCCGGGGCCCTCTCGGCACTGGTACGGCACTCGGTGCGCTCTCCGCACCCCGTGTTGAACCTCGCGCTGCTGCGGACGCGCGGGTTCGCGCCCGCGGTCGCCAGCGTCTCGCTCGGCAACCTGACCATGTACACCCTTCTCCTGTCCCTGCCGCTGTTCCTGACGGCGTGGAGCCCGTGGGACAGCGCCCGCATCGGGCTTCTCCTGGCGGGGCTCTCACTGCCCATGATCGTCTTCTCGCCGCTGGGAGGCCGCCTCTCCGACAACCTCGGGAGGCGCGCTCCGGCCGTTCTCGGGGCGTTCTTGATCGCGGCGGGCGCCTCGCCTTTCCTGCTGGTCGCTCCGGCCTGGTCCTGGTCCCTCTACCTCGCCCCGCTCGTCTTTATCGGCGCCGGCCTCGGGCTCTCCATGGCCCCCATCCAGGCGGCCGCGGTGGAGAACGCCCCCTCCAGCGAGGCCGGCCAGGCATCCGGCCTCTTCTCGACGACGCGCTACCTCGGCAGCATCCTGGGCTCGTCCGTCATGGCCGCGATCCTGAGCGGAACCACCCCGCCTGTCACGCACTTCCGCGTCCTCTACGCCATCCTCTTTCTCTCGGCCTGCGGCGCGACCATCGCCGCCCTGCGCCTGCCGAGGTGGTCAGACGAGCCCGCCGATCCGAGGGCCCTGCGCCCTGGTCCGCGCTCTGTCCGCTGCTGACGGGGCGCTCGTTGACCATCGCGCGGGCGTCTCGTCTTTGATTCCGCGGGGCAAGGCATCTAGGCTCTGAGGTGCTTGGGCTTTGAGGTTCTGAGGGTTGGAAGGTAGGGAACCCGTACCGCCGAGCACCCCTGAGAACCTCAAAACCTGAAAGCCCAAGAGCCTCCGTAACCTCTTCTGCCGCTGACTACTGAAGCCTGATGCCTCGTCACGCGACCGCGTGCGGGTGGTAGGGGTGTTGCGGGGGGTTCGTGACTGCCGGCCGAGGGGGTCTAACTCTTTTTCAGCCGGCGGCTCTGGTACGCTTGCGCTTCTCGGCCTTGCGCCTGCCGAGTTCGCGCCACTCTTCCTTGCTTATCCTGTTGCCGTCTTCGTCGTAGTAGCGGAGCCTGGCATCCTCCGGCCAGCCGAAACGGCCGACCCGCGACTCGTCGTCGGGTTGCCTCTCTCGTTTCTGGCCCAAAACGCCTCCCAAGATCGCGCGCATCTTACCATGCGACGAGCTCGCCTTCGATCCAATATACCCCGCCCTCACGGTACGCCCTGTCGATCCTGACCCTGGCCTCGCGAGGCAAGAGCAACTCGGACTGGCCCTTGTCGAAGACGGCGTCCACGCAGCCTGCCCTGGTCCCCCGCGGCAGCGTGATCTTCCCGACGCTGTCCGGGAAGCGGGAGCTCCCGCCGTACTCCCTGGCGATGCCGCTACGGAGGGAGGTGCTCGTGTAGGCGGGGTCCCCGAACACCTGGTCGATGAGGGTCTCCTCTTCGCCGGCCTCGAACGCTTCGAGCACCGGGTCAGGCAGCCGCCCGCGGTAGACGAGCAGCGGCTCTTCGAGCGGCGGCGTCTTCTCCAGGGCCGCATCGAGACCCTCGGCCCTGCGGCGGTCTTCCGGTTGGAGCCTGGAGAGGTCCCCGTCGTGGTCCCTCAAGCCCCGATTAAGGCTGCGAAAGCCTTCCTTCTTGTACTCGTCGAGCGCCGAGTACTCCTCCGGGGACAACTTCTCGACCCAGGCCGCGTAGAAGCGCCGCGCCCACCCGTCGGCCTCCTCGAGGCCACCGAAGTAGCCGCCGACCTCGTCGGGGCCGAGCTCGCCCGGCGGACCCGGAACATCCGGCTTTACGAGGTCCGCCAGGAAGGTGGCCGCCTGCCGCAGGGCCGGCTGCACGGGGAGATTCGAGCTCCTCCGCAGCGTGTTCGTATCGAGTGTGAGCGCCGCCGTCATAACCTTTCCTCTCCGTCAGATGACTCTTTCTCCGATCCCTACAGGCTCGCGGGCCAAACGGGCCAGCTTCCTACCCCATCACCAGGGCCTCGTCGGCCTGCGCCAGGGCGTTCTGCGCCTCTATGGCCGCGTCCTCTCTCGCGCGTGCCAGGGCGGCCGTCGCCTCCATCTGGGCGGCGAGCAAGAGCGGCAACACCCGTCCGCCGCCCGCGAGGCTCGCGAACCCTTCCTCTACCGACCCGAAGTCCCTTTGCACCAGCTCCAGATTGAACATCCGCTCGCTCCTCTCTCCGTTCATCACGGTCTCTACCTGTTCTCCAATCGTTACACACACTGTGTATTACACATGGTGTATAATGATTGGTGGAGACGTCCCTGTCAAGGGTTAGAAGGAAAAAAATAACGAAAGCGAGGAAAAATGGTCCAAAAGGGTGAGACCAGGCGCGGCAAGTACGAACTGAAGCGGCGGGCGGAGCGGCAGGAGGAGACGCGCCGGAGGATCGTCGAGACAGCTGTGGAGTTGCACCGTACCTATGGGCCTGCGCAGACCACCATAACCGACATAGCAAGAATGGCGGGGGTAGAGCGCAAGACCGTCTATAACCACTTCCCCGACGAGCTCTCTCTGTTCGAGGCATGTTCAGCGCACAATCGGAGCCTGAACCCTCCCCCTGATCCCGAGGGATGGACCCGGATCGGTGATCCGGAGGTGCGGTTGAGGAAGGCCCTGGCAGAGGTCTATGCCTATTACCGGCGCAACGAGCAGATGACGGCCAACGTTACTCGGGATGCACAGGCCAATGCCAACGTGCGGAAGGTGCTAGAGCCACGCATAAAGCACCAGGAGAGGATGCGCGACGCCCTCGCCGCCGGCTGGGAGCAAGGAGAAGGCACCCGGCGCCAGAGGCTGGTTTATGGAGCCCTCTGGGTAGCGCTAGAGTTCCAGACCTGGCGAGCGCTGGTGAGGCAGGAGGGGTTCGAAGACGAAGAGGTCATAGAGTTGATGGTAGGGATGGTGCGGTGCGCGATGTTTGGAGAGGCGACGGGCTGAGGAGCGAGCACGCCGCTAGTCGCGCATCCGGAGATCCCACGCCGGACGTCCCGGAGGTTTGGGACCGGCGCCCGGGCGGGTAGGAATTTGTTTTGAGGGAAAGCGCGAGCAAGGAGGCGAAGCCTATGTGCTACTCCTACAGGGAACGCCGGATGGAGGAAGAGGCCCGCAGACGGCGTGAAGAAGAGGAGCGCAGGCGCCGCGAGGAGCAGGCGAAGAAGGCAGAGAAGGAGCCCACCAGAGAGGAGCGCGAGCTGGTACGGGCCTAGCGGGGCCACTAGAACCCGAGCAAGGCGAGCAGGTCCCGGGCCGCGGCTCGGGGCCTTTGTTATATTCTGATCAGACCGTAGAGAGGCAGACGGAAGGAGCAAAGGCGTGAACTTACAGGAGCTCGAGAAGACCGCCCGCCAGCTCGTCGCGCCGGGGAAGGGCATCCTCGCCGCCGACGAGAGCTTCGGCACCATCGGCAAGAGGTTCGAGGCGGTCGGCGTAGAGACCAGCGAGGAGAGCCGGCGCGCCTACAGGGAGATGCTGTTTACCACCCCCGGGATAGGCGAGTACCTCTCGGGCGTGATCCTCTTCGACGAGACCCTCAGGCAGGAGGCCTCTGACGGCAGGCGGCTCTCGCAGGTGCTCGAGGACCAGGGCATCATCCCCGGCATAAAGGTGGACAAGAGCACCGTGAACATGCCCCTCTCCCCGGACGAGAAGTTCACGCAGGGCCTGGACGGGCTTCACGACAGGCTCGCGGAGTACAGGGAGCTCGGGGCGCGTTTCACCAAGTGGCGGGCCGTCATCACCATCGGCGAGGGCATCCCCACCAGGAGCTGCGTCGAGGCCAACGCCGAGGCGCTGGCGATGTACGCGGCCTTCGTCCAGGACCACGACCTCGTCCCCATCATCGAGCCCGAGGTCCTCATAGACGGCGACCACTCCATAGACCGCTGCTACGAGGTCACCGAGTGGACGCTGCACGAGACCTTCGACGAGGTTCGCGAGCACGGCGTCGAGCTCTCGGGGTTGCTCCTCAAGCCGAACATGGTCATCTCGGGCAAGAACGCCTCCGAGCAGGCCGGTGTCGAGCAGGTGGCGCGCTACACCGTCGAGTGCCTGCTCCGCACCGTGCCGCCTGCCGTGCCCGGCGTGGTCTTCCTCTCCGGCGGCCAGACGGACCTGCAGGCCACCCAGCACCTCAACGCGATGAACCGCCTGTATGAGGGCCTGCCCTGGGAGCTCTCCTTCTCCTACGCGCGCGCCTTGCAGGGGCAGCCTATGGAGATCTGGGGCGGCAGCACCGACAAGGTCGAGGCGGCTCAGAAGGCGTTCCGCCACCGCTGCAAGATGAACTGCGCTGCCCGCTCCGGGAGCTACTCCGACGACATGGAGGCCGCATAGCGGCCTCCATGTCATCAGCACGCTCAGGCTGACGCCTTCGCTCGTCAGCACGCTACGCCCGGCTTGCAGCCGGGCTCCGCTTTCAGCACGCGTCGGGCTAGAGCCCTCGCTTATCAGGTCGCTTCGGCCTGGCTTCGCCAGGCCTCGCTCTCAGGATGTCGGCAGGCGCGTCATCGCGCCCGCCTTTCGTCATGCTCGCCGGGCTCCCGGGGACGCAGGCGGGGCAACCAGGCCGGCACGGCGCGCCGGTAGGCCTCGTAGTCCGCGCCGAACCGGCGTGAGAGGGTGGGCTCCTCGTAGAAGCGCACGAACGCCGCGACGGCCAGCCAGGCGGCCGCGGCGTACAGCAGGAGGACGAGCCGGCCCAGGAGCAGCGCCTGGCCGACGATAGCAGCCAGTACCGCCACGTACATGGGGTTGCGGACGTAGCGATACATCCCGCCGATTACCAGGCGCTCGGGAGCGGCGACCGGCGCCGGCGTCCCGAAGCCCTCGACGACGAAACGCACGAACGCGCGGACCAGGGCTATCAGCGCCGCGAGGAGCAGAATCCCCCCGAGCACCCGCACGGGCGCCCAGAACGGCAGAGGCTCGCGCGCCCGCCAACCCGTAAGCAGCCACGGGATCAGGCCCACGACCACCCCAGGAGCCAGGAGGAAGAACACCGCGCTGCCCACCGCGGCCGTCGTTCTGCGCATGGTCTCACGCCTCGCTTTCGGGTCCACCGAGACGGTTCATCTTCCATCGCGCTTCGGAGTAAGCACCTGCTTCCGGGTCGTCGCGTTGCCAGGCATCTGTACGGAGATGGGCCGATGCACTCGTAGCGTGGGGCGTCCACCAGCATCTAACCACCAGACCACCTCCATGTCGAACTCGGGGTCCTCCCCACCGTGGCGGAGGAGCGAACCTTCGGGACGTAGTAACTTCGTTCATCACACGGGGAGGTGCGTGCTGCCTGTGGTCCGGACCTCTGAGAACGCACCTCCCGGGAGCCCGGACGACTACGACCAAAGTCCTAGACGAGTAGTGGTACTTCGTCCGATGTGCCCTCCCGCGTTCGCGGCTTTACTTCAGAGAGAAGCGGCACGAGCCGAGAGCAGGAGGCCAAGATGTACCTGTTTGACCCCAACCACCCGACCGAGATGTTCCACGAGCGTCGGGAGATGCTGGCGCGGGAGGTCCGAGTCAGCCGTCTCACCAGCCAGTTGCGTGCCGCCCGCCGGAGCAAGACCACGAGTGAGGAGCGCATGACGCGGTTGTCCGGGCGAGCTATCGCGTCGTGGGGGCGGACGAGCGTGCCGCACTTCCGGGCGTAGAGAGCGCGGCTGGAGCGAGTGGAGGACCGGTTTGGAGACGATGAGCGCGGTAACGACGAAGACGAGGAAGTGGGCGGTGGTGGCGACGCTGGCGACGATGTTGCTGGCGGCATCCGTGGCCTTTGGGGAGGCCCCGACGCAGTGCGAGGTCTCCTACCTGACGAGCGGCCCCACCGCGCAGCAGCCGAGCCTCGAGGCGGGCTGCCAACAGATGGCCTGACGCCCGCGCTCCGCCGATGAGATGATCTTCGCACCGGCCGTCCTCGCACCGGCGATCGAGCGGGTCGTCCCGCTCAGGTGCCGGCACGTCCTCCGTTGGCTGCGCGCAGGATCGCCGCCACGGACCGGTCGACGTCCTCTGTAGTAGTGGACCAGTTGGAGACCGAGATCCTCATGGCCGCCTTACCCTGCCAGGTCGTGCCCCCCAGCCAGCAGGTCCCCTCCTCCTGCACCGCCTTCACGACAGCCCTGGTGCGGGCGTCGTGGTCTTCGCCCGGATCCAGAAAGCGCACGAGCACCTGGTTGAGCACGACGTCGTTGAGCACCTCGATCCCCGGCTCCCGGCCCAGGGCTTCGGCGAAGCGCCGGGCGTGGGCGCAACAGCGCTCGACGAGATCTGCGACGCCCGACCGCCCGAGCGAGCGGATCGCCGCGTACACAGCGAAGCCCCGGGCGCGTCGCGAGAAGTCGGGGTTCCAGTCCATCGCGTCCCGCTCGCGGTCCTCCGAGTAAACGAGGTAGCTCGCCTGCGAGCCCATGGCGGCCCGGTGCGCGGCCGGGTGAGCGCAGAAGACTAGTCCCGAGTCGTAGGGGACGTTCAGCCACTTGTGGGCGTCGGTGGCCCAGGAGTCGGCGCGCTCCATCCCCTCGACAAGGGGCCGCAGGGTCGGGCTGGCGGCCGCCCACATCCCGAACGCCCCGTCCACGTGGACCCAGGCGCCGGCCTCGTGGGCTGCGTCGCAGATGGCGCCGAGGGGATCGACGGCGCCGGTGTTCACGTTGCCGGCCTGCGCGCACACTATGGTCGGTCCCGAGGACCGCGCCAGGGCATCGCCGAGCGCATCCGCCCGCATCCTGCCCTGATCGTCGGTGGGTACCGTGCTCAGGCTGGCGGTCCCGAGGCCAAGGAAGCGCAGGGCGCGGTCTATGGTGACGTGGCGCTCCTCGCCCACGATGACCCGGACCGGCGGCGCGCCGGCCAGCCCGTCGGCCTCGACGTCCCAGCCGGCCGCCCCGAGCACGCTGTGGCGGGCGACGGCGAGCGCTGTGAAGTTCGCCATCTGGCAGCCGGTCACGAGCCCGTACGAGACGTGCCCTGGTAGCCCGAAGAGCTCGATCAGCCATTCCCCACATACCTCTTCGACCACCGAGGCCGCCGGGGCGGCCGCGTAGAGGCCGGCGTTCTGGTCCCAGGCCGAGGCGAGCCAGTCCGCGGCCAGCGCGGCAGGGAGGCTGCCCCCGATCACGAACCCGAAGAACCGACCGCCCGGCGTGGCCATGAGCCCTGGCTCGGCCGCCCCCGCGAGCTCCGCGATGACCAGACCCGGATCTCGCGGACCGCCGGGAAGCGGTCCGCCGAGCGCTTCGCGCAACTCCTCGGCCGCGGCGGCCGGCGCGACCGCGCGATCCGGGAGGCTTTCAAGGAAACCGGCAGCACGGGCCGCCACATCGTCCAACAACGGATGCAAGGCAACCGGCGTGCCTTCCCTGGGGACCGTCATGGCTCACTCCTCTCCGTGCTGGTCTGAGCAAGATCCCCTCCGGGGACCTGTAAACCGGCATGGTGGCACCCCCCGAAGGTCGACGCATCCCCCCGATGAGTGATCTTTGCTGTTGCTTGGGCGTTGCTATTTGTGGCGAACTTCCGAGACTGCGGCTTCCAGGAGGTTGGGTGAACAAGTGCAGGGGCTCTTAGCAGCCCCTGCCCCTGCCAGGCCCCGACGGACTACGAACCTTCCTTGACCTCCACTATCTCGTCCGCCACCAGGCCGTGAGCCTCGCGATGGACAGCCTCCGCCGCCTCCTTGTTGGGGGCTTCGGCGAGGCAGAAGACCTCCCCGGTCTCCTCGTTGTACCAGTACCTGTGGTAGGTAACCCCGTACTCGTCCTGGATCTCCTGGTCCTTCCTGTGGGCCTCGGCCACCGCCTCCGCGGTCAGCCCTTCCACACCCCTGTGGTGGTCCATGAATAGTGGCATACCGCTCGGCCTCCTTCCTCGCGCTTCCATCGCGGGTCGACCCTTTCCACCGCCAACCATGCTAGCATCACGCCTGGCAAGAACGCTCTAGGCCTTCCGTCCCATTAGCTTCGCAGAACACGACTTCCACAAGCTTCGGTACATAGCCATCTCCTTGAGTTCCTTCGGGGTGATTGATACAATAGGCACACGGGCGATGGGTCCCGCCCGCCGCTCCTCAGAGAGCGGAAAACCGGCCGCAATACGCGGCCTGATGGCTCCTGACCGCACTGTAGTTGCGCGGTGAGGGGCGCTCCCTTACCGCCTAAGGGAAGGGAGAACACCATGAACCTCACCCGGCTGGCCTACACCCAGCACTCGCGTCCCCCGCAACGCGAACTCCGCCAGAGGGGCGTCTTCGACTCCGAAGGCCGCCTTATCGGTTACGTCGAGAACATCTACGTAGATGACGAAAGGACCTTTCAGTTCGTGGGTGTTG
>DATACV010000001.1:0-9065 GCA_036258875.1 Rubrobacteraceae bacterium | reverse complement strand
GGCAGCCCCAGGCTCCGGGAGACGGCAGGGCGGCTCCGCATGAGGGCCAGGGCGCCAGGCACCACCCGCAGGGGCATGCCGCGCAGCCGCACGGAGCGCAAAATCTCGAGGAACTCCTCGTCCGGCAGGAGCTCGGCCCCGAGCAGGATCACCTCCCGCGCCCCCGTGTCGTCGAGCGTCTCGCGCAGCGCCTCGAGGTCTACCCCCGCCTCATCGCAGTTAACCTCGCCCGCGAGGGAGTAGGCGCCCGGGACGCGCTCCATCATCTGGCGCACCCTGGAGCGGTCGTCCTCCCTGCCTACCAGCACGACGGGCGTCTGCCCGATACCGCGGCGGTAGATCCTCTCCACGCCCTGCTCGTACAGGAGCCTCATGGCCCCGGCGCACAGGAGGGCGATCAGAGAGGCGGGCAGGACCCAGCCGAGCCCGAGACCGGCCCGCGGGTAGATCGCCGCCCCCAGGGCCACCAGCCCGGCCCACGAGAGGGCAGCCCCGATCAGGGCCCCCGGGTTGCGCCTGCTGTGCGCCCGGTCGTAGAGGCGGAAGACGGCGAAGACGCAGATCCAGGCCGCGAGCAGGAGCGGCGCCAGGTTCGCGACCTCCGCCCCGCCGCCCGAGAGGTACGCCGCGCCGAACAGACCGAGGGAGAGAGCCACCGCGTCCGCACTCGCCAGCACGAGGATGCTCAGGAGGCGCCGCAGGGCCTTGAAGCCCAGCAACATCTTCGGGGTGTCCCTGAAAAAGCGCACGGTGGTCGTCAGAGGCAGTATACCGCTCCGGGACGCCGGTTCCGAAGAGGCCCGGAGCCTCCGATCGGGGCGGAGATTGCGAAACTTATAGATTCTTGAAGATTTTCGTCGATCGTGTGGCTCTTGCTATTGCATGTAACGTCGAGAGTACGCGATAGTTGCCGCGTAAGGCTGGAGCACCATACGTTCGCCGCGTGGTAGACAAGGAGGGGGATGCGCGAGCCCCGGGGTGATAAGTCACCACCGTTAACTACGAGTTCGGCCGCGCGAAAGGCCGTGCCTGGCGGCGGATCGAGGACCGAGGCATGAACGGTTTCGAGTCGGCGCTCTCCCTCATCGCGGATGCTCTCCGCCTGGTTACCGCTCCCGCGGGTTACGGGATCGGCGTCTGGGTTCTCGCCACGGTCTTCGTGTGGAGCGGTATCGCCAAACTGCGCCGGCCGGCCCTGGCCGCCCTGGCGATGGTGGATTTCGGGGTTCTCCGCCGGGTTCGGCCCCGCCTGGGAGCTGCTCTCGGGGCGGCGGAGCTACTGCTGGCTCTGTCTCTGGCGACCGGCGCCCTCCCCGGCGTCGTTTTGCCGGCCACGGCGGTCTTGCTCTGGGTCTTCGCGCTACTCATCGCGAGGAGCCTCCTCGCCGGCGACGATTTTGCCTGTTTCTGTTTCGGGGACGGCGATTCCAGGCTCTCCTGGCCGACGCTCGCCCGCGCCGTCACGCTCGCCTTGCTCGCCTCGGTGCTGACCGTCGCCGCGCCAAGGACGGGGACGTACGCCGATCTGAGCGAGGCTTACCTGCTCCAGGCGGTATCGGCCGTGGCGCTGGTGGGTGTGATCGTGCTAGGCAGCCAGCTCCCCAGGCTGCTGCGCTGGAACAGGCATCCGTACAGAATCGGGAATACGGAGGTCAACGAATGAGTGCACTCGCGGTTACGGCGCTCGTACTGGTCTGCGTCTGGCTCGGCGTCCTCACCCTGATCGCGGTTCTCCTGGTACGCCAGATCGGGCTGCTCACGGTGCGTCTGAACGTCGCCAGCCAGACGCTCTCGCTCGACGACGACGGACCCGAGATCGGCAGCGGCGTGCCGGAGGAGGTGGCGTCCGTCCTGCCGGGCCGGGACGAACGGGCCTACCTTCTGCTCATCTCGGCGGGTTGCCAGCCCTGCCGGGAGCTGGTAAGCGACCTCGGAGAGTACCGTTTCGAGCAGAGCATCGTGGCCCTCGTGCCGGGGCGTGCGGAGCAGGCGAGCGAGCTCGCGGCGCTGCTTCCTTCCGGCGTGCGGGCCGTGCTGGACCCCAAGGCGACCAGGCTGGCCGAGGTCCTCGAGCTCGAGAGCACGCCGTTCGCCCTCGAGATCGAGGACGGGACCTTTACCAGGAAGGCTTTCTTGCACGAGGGCGCCTCCGACCTCATCGGGTTCGTGAGTTCCGGAGATTCCCCACCGCAAAGGGAGAGCTTTGTAGAGCTGACGGAGAAGAAAGCCGTCGAAGGGAGGTAGCCGAGCATGCCTTTGGACCCCAGACAACTGGCGGACCTCGAGGAGGGTCTCGAAGACGAGCATCTCCTGGATGTCCGCTTCGGACGCAGCCGGTTCTTGCGCAGGGCGGGCCTGGCGCTCTTCGGCCTCTCCGTCGGGGTGTTCGCCGCCCCGCCTCAAGACGCCCAGGCCGCGCCGCCCGGCTGCCGCGGGGCCCCGACGTGCCGCACCTGCAGGGGCGCCTTCTGCGCCCGCTGCCGCAGGCGCGCCTACTCGTGTGGGGGCAACCACTGCTGGAGAATACGGATAGGTTGCAGCGTCTACCGCTGCTGCGATTGGATCAACGCGTTCGGTAATCTCTGCATCTGCCGCGGGTTCGTGGGCAGGGTGTGCTGAGAACGGCCGTACCCCCAGGGATACTCGCGTTGGCCGTCGGGTTCGGCGTCCTCGCCAGCCTGGTCGCCCGCGGCTTCGGTGGGTCCGGCTGGGTCTTCGCGCTGCTCGTCCTCTCCGCAGCGGTGGCAGCGATCGCCCAGCAGACCCTCCCGTGAGGGCCTAACGCGGTCTACGGGATCGCGAGTTCCGACGTGTATCGGAACCAGGCGGGGAGGGGTTGGATCTCCAAGGCGTCCGTCTACGTGCTCGCCTCGACGGGAGCCGGCCTGGCTAGCGGCGCGGTTCTCGGCGCCGCGGGCGCCCTCTTGCCGGTCGAGCTGCGCGTCGGCGTGGGGAGCATGCTCGCGGTCGCGGCGATAGCCGTGGGCGGCCTCGAGCTCTTCGGCCGCCACGTTCAACCCCTGCAATTCGATTGCGAAACGCCCCAGCGCTGGGTAAACAGGGGTCCGCTCAGGTGGGCGACCAGGAACGGCCTGGCGCTGGGATTCGGTGCCACGAGCCGGATCGGGTTCTGGCTGTGGTACGTGGTCCCGCTCGGGTCTTTTCTGGTCGGAGATGTGCGGTTAGGGGCGGTCGTCTACGGTACGTACGGCCTGAGCAGGAGCCTGGCGGCGGTGTTCATACTGCTCGGGACGCTCAGGTACAAGACCGACGCATCGGACTGGCTGATGGAACGCTACGGCCAGGCCCGAACTCTGGCAGCGGGGCAGCTGGTCTTCCTCGGGGTGGCCACCGCCGTCGTCGTCGGCATATAAGAGAAGAGCGGTCCCTCAGTTGCTGATCCAACTCCCCTTCGACACGGTAGCCCGGGTCGCCTGCCCGTCGAACCGGTAGACGCCCGCCCGCTTTCCCGCGGCGGTGCCGACGTAGTGGTGGAGGATCACCTTGAGCCCCTGGCCGCCGTAGGGGGAGCCGTCGGGGTTGTAGTCGGGCTTGCGGTAGAAGGCCTGGTGGAGGTGGGAGTATCCCACGGGGAAGTTCGGGCCGCCCGTCGCGCCGGCGTAGCCTATGATGCTCTCCTCTGTAACCTCCCTGCCCTCGCGGACCCCCCCTGCTATGCCGCTCAGGTGCGCCGAGAGGCTCACGTACTTGCCGTTGCACGCCCTGATGGAGACCATGACGCCGTAGTCCTGGTGGGTGGTGTTGCGCCCGGCGAAGGTGACGCGCCCGCACCGGAACGGGGAGAAGACGGCGTCCCCCTTCTCGAGCGGGTAGTCCACGGCGAACTTGTCGTTGGTGTTGTAGGGCTTCGTACACCGGCCGTACCCCTTCAACGACCCGTGGGTGTACTCTCCCCAGAAGTTGGGCTTCCCGACCTTCGTCCACCCCGAGTGCTCCGCCGCGCCGCCGGGATACCATCCCCTGTTCGCGTACATGCCGTGCTGGGTCTGGACGAAGAAGTCGGGGTCCGCGAGCCAGCACCCTTCTGCGATCCTGGTCTCCGAAGCGCCGCCGCCGGACGCGGCGCCGACCCTCGACGACCCTGCGCGAGCCAGCGCGGCGCGGGCGGAGAGCTCGGGGGGCGCTCGTTCGCCCGACGCGCGGAAGGTGTTCGGGGCCTCTGCGGCGGGCAGCTTCAGCGACTCTACCGTGCGCGAGGGGGGATAGAAGCGCAGGCCCGAGAGCAGCCGCCTTCCCCTCTCGCCCAGCTCTTCCCCGTAGACGTTGAGGAGGTACACCCGGCCTTCTACCGGCACGTACACCTCCGTCGAGGGGGTGCTGCCCGGGATCGGCCCGACGGCGACGCCCCTGCGCCCCTTCTCCGCGACGCTTACCGTCTCGCGCCGCAAGGGCAGGTGGGGATAGGCGTCGAGCCTCGCCCGGACGGTCTCCTCCACCTCCCCGGGCCTGAGGTCGTAGGCGAGCGCGACGCGCACCGTCGGCCTCCCGCCGTGGTCGCCCAGGGTGCCCGGCTCGGGCTCCCACAGGGTGAAGCCGTAGCTCCCGTCGAAGGTGTGCCGCTCGCGCGCCACGGACCACCCCGAAGGGTAGGGGATCGAAGCCCCCACCACGTCGGCCCGCGCCCTGGCTGTCCGGTCCTCCCCGGTCGCCCGCGCCTCCCCGAATAACAGGACCGGCAAACAAGCGAGCAAGAGCGCCGTCGCCACGAGCCGAACTCGTCCGCATGTTGCGTAGGACCCCCTCACGGGGGCATTCTATAACGGCTTGCCTCCCCGGGAGGCGCCGAGGCGCTCCCTCAGGACCCGCCAGACGAAGAGGGGGTTGCCGAGGAGGTAGCGCCGCCACAGCCGGCGCGGCTCGGCGAAGAGGCGTGCGAGCCACTCGAAGCCGTTGTCGGTGAGGAGGCGGGGACCCCTGCCGAGCCTCCCCGAGACGTAGTCGAAGACCGCGCCGCTGGTGAGGGCGGCGCCGACGTCGAGCCTGTCACGGTTCTCCATCAACCAGTACTCCTGCAGCGGCATCCCGAGCCCGACGAGCAGGATGTCCGGGGCGGCTGCGTTTATCTCCCCCACGACCGCCTCGCTCTCCGGGCTCCCGGCCGAATGGTCGAAGTAGCCGTGGCGGACGCCTGAGACCCGCAGCCCCGGGTGCCGCTCCCTCAACCTTTGCGCCGCCGTCTCGGCCACCCCCGGGCGGGCGCCGAGGAAGAAAAGCGAGAGGCCCTCCGCCGCGGCGAAGGCGGCCAGGCGCCAGGCCCAGTCGGCGTACGTGATGCGCTCGGGGATGCGCCCGCCCAGGACTCTGGCCGCCAGCATCACGCCCGCCCCGTCGCAGAAGACCACGTCAGCCGCGGCGAAGAAGCGTCGCAGCGCGGGGTCTTCGTAGCAGAGGTTGACGCAGTGGGCGTTCGCGCTCAGGACGAGGCCGCCTCTCCCCCCGCGCACGAGGCGTCCTATCTCCGCGTGCAACCCCTCGACCGTCAGCGGGTCTACCCCGACCCCGAGCACGTTCACCCGGCCAGCGGGATGCCTCACAGGACGCGCCACAGGGCCTCCTCCAGCTGCGCGAAGCGCGCCTCCCAGGAGTTGCGGCGGGCGAGCTCGACCCTCGCCCGCGCCCTCTCGGCCGTCTCCAGCTCGCCGAGACCCCGCAAGACCGCCACGAAATCCTCCGGCCTCGCCGCGAGGTAGACGTGCCCGGAGAGCTCCTTCAGCGCAGGAAGCGGGGACGCCACGACGGGTCGCCCGGTCGCCAGGCACTCGTAGGTCTTGGCCGGCGAGATGCCCGCCGTGAGGGCGTTGACCTCGTAAGGCAGCACGAAGGCGTCTACGCCGGCAAGCGCCGCCGGGAGCTCCGGGTGCGGCACCTCCCCCCGGATATCTATGCCCGGCGTCTTCGAGAAGCGCCTGTCGACACGGCCCAACTCCCCGATAAGCCGTACCTCGAAGCCCGCTTGCGCGACGGCCCGCAGCGTTGCCAGGTCCGTCCGCTCCCGGCTCACGCTGCCGAAGAAGCAGACGGTCCGGACCCTCTCTCCACGCCTGTCGTCCTGCAGGACCGCGAACCGCCCGTAGTCCACGGCCGGACCGCTCGGGAAGGCGTCGGGCCTTACGGGCCTCACCTTCTCCAGGAGAGGCTTCGAGGTACACGAGACGAGGTCGGCCAGCCGGAGGAGCTCGCGCTCGGTCGCCGCTATGTCTGCGGGCGCGCCCGGGAAGTGCTCGTAGTCGTCCGAGCAGTCGTAGAGCACTGCCCGGGGCCGGAGGGAGGAGATCAGGTCCAGGGTGGTCCGGGTAGGCGGGTAGGCTACGACGACGGGGGCGGAGGCGCCCTCGAGGTCCCGCGCTATTCGCGGCACGAAGAACCTCCGGTTCGCCCGCCGGAAGACCTCGCGGGTCGGCGGGAGGACGAGGGGCGTGTAGACGGTGAGTCCCGTCTCACCCGAGGGTTCGCCGTGCCCGGCGCGCCGGAGCCTGGAGGCCACCTTGCGGAGCGTGCGGACCCCCGGCCGCGGGCTGGCGAGGCCCGTGGTCTCGACGAAGACCGTGGGGTAGCCGGCGCGGGCGAACATCGTGGCGAGGGCGTGGTGGCGCTGCCAGAGGAAGCCCCAGCGGACGCCGGAGAGGATTACTACCGAGGGCTTCCTGCGCATGGCGTCACCGCCGCGCCGGGCCCATAAGCGCGCCGGACGGGTCGGGCATAGTCCCCTCGCCGTAGAGGCGGTCGAGGTCGAAGAGCCCGAGTATCTCCACGGCCCTCCCCAGCTGGCGGCCGTTCACGGAGCGCCGCCAGCCGCCCACCGGCTGGGCTCCGGGGTTGCGGCTCAGGGGCGAGGGACGCTCGAGGGCGCGGTAGGCGCTGCGCGCGTCGAAGTCCTCGCCGAGGAACGAGAAGAGGCGCCGGAGCTCGCGTTCGGGGCGTACGAGGAACTCCTCGTAGAAGGCGAGGTGTATCTCCCCCGGGCCGAACTGCCTCAGGGGCACGTAGTTCTCGATGCACCAAGAGAAAAGGTGGCGCTCGAAAGGATCCCGGGCGGCCCGGATCTCGGTCTCCACAGGGAGCAGGAAGTCCTCGACCAGTTCCTCCTGCTCCATAGTCTCCGTGAGCACGTCTCCCCACCCGAGCGCGAGCCTCGAGGCGACGACGGCGCAGGGGTGACGGAGAAGGAGGACCATCGGCATGCCGGGGAAGTTAGCGTGGATCCAGCCTAACAAGAGGTTGGCTCTTATCTCCTTGATCAGGCGCTGCCTCGCGAGGAGCCTCTCGTTGAAACGGTCGGTCCAGAGGCTCCTGAGCTCGCCTGTGAGCGCGGCCCTCGCCGGACCCAGGTACTCCTCGCGCCGGTCGCCGGGCCTGAGGTACTGCTTGCGCCGGAAGTGCTGCATTATCCGCACCCTTCCCGGGTGGAAGGGCTCGAAGACGAGGCGGTAGGCGCCCTGGTGGTTGATCACCCCCGAGATCCACGTAGTCCCGCTCCGGCCGCTCCCGGCCAGGAAGACGGAGCTCCGATGGTCGCCCCTCCCGAGGTCCGCGTGGAGGGCGCCAAGCACCCGGGACGGGCGCACGCCGCTCATGGCCGCGTCCCCGAGCCCACTGCTCTAGTGCTGCGGGCGCTCGTCGGCGGGGCTCCCGGCCGTCTCCGGGACGTCCCGGCCCTCCATGCAGGCGAACTTGGCGGCGATGGCGGCGACGAAGAAGAAGAACAGCGTCGAGCCCGGGAGGTACCAGTGCCACTCCAGGACCGAGGAGACGAGGTAGATCACGACGGCGGAGGTGAGCCCCGCGAGCAGGACCCTGCGCTCTCCTGCGGCCCGCCAGGCGGCCCTCGCGCAGTAGCCCACGAGCACGACCACGAAGCCGATCAACGCCAGGAACGCGAACACGCCGGTCTCGGTGCCCTGCTCGAGGTACAGGTTGTGGACCTGCTGGACGCCCTGCAAATTCGGCCTGTTCTCAAGCCAGGTGTACTTGAAGGTACCTGCCCCGGTGCCCGTCAGGGGACGCTCCTTCCACGCCTCCCACCCGACCCTCCAGTAATCTTCCCTGAAACCCAGGTCGAGCGAGGTGAGCCTCTGGCCCATGTCCTTGGTCTGGTTGGGGTTGTTCACCAGCGTCTCGTAGGCCTTGCCGACCCCGCCGTAGGCGCTCACCGCCGTGAAGACCCCTGCGCCGACCGCCAGCACCGTCGCGGCGACGACCAGCGCCCCCAGCACCCTGCGCCCCGTTGGCATAAGCTCGTAGCGGTTCGCCAGGAAAGCGCAGGCGGCCTGCAGCACGAAGGCCGCCGCGAGGGCGACGATCAGGTCGTTCCTGAAGGCCGCTCCGAGGGCTATCCTCCGCTCGTCGGAGACGTGCGTTTCCATGAACCCCTCCAGGCCCCGGATGCGCCACAGCAGCCAGACCCCCGGTGCGGAGAGGAGGAGCAGGTTGACGAGCACCTGCAGGCGCCTCTCGGTCAGGACGAGGAGCGCGATCACGCCGATCGCGAGCGAGCCGATGCCGCCGCGCGAGACCGTGAGGTAGAGCGTGACGAGGAAGGCGAGCGTCAGGGCGGCGTAGAGCCCGCGCAGGAGGGCGTTGCGCACGGTGGCCATCCGCGCCAGCGCGAGCGCCACGCCCATCCCCAGGACGACCGCCGTGGTGTTCACGTACTCCAGGGTCGAATCTATCCTAACGTCGTCGAGGGAGTCTATGGGGTAGCGGGCGGGGTTGATCTTCTGCAGCAGCCCATAGCCGGCGACCGCGGCGACTATCAGGACGGCGACGTCCACGAGCGGCCCCACCTGCCGCGCGGAGGCGAGCGCGGCGAGCCCCGCGACGAAGACCGCCAGGTACATCGAGGAGCGCAGGATCTCGTGCACGGTCTCGGTCTCGCTTATGGTCCACACCATCGAGAGGCCCTTGATGCCGACGAGGGCCGCCAGGAGCGCGACCATCACCCAGGCCGCCTGGGGCACGTCCGCGTAGTAACCGCGCACCAGCACCGTCACGAACAGCAGCGCCAGGATACCGGCGGCCACCGGCAGCCAGAGCACTTCGGTGTA